>NZ_QNUD01000009.1:311088-514732 GCF_008042405.1 Bacillus sp. SH7-1 | reverse complement strand
CTACTAGGGGATTTGTATTTACTGTACGGATTCTTTTTCTTCTGTAACAGCATGTATTTTATTGTTTACCCATACGAACCCTATGCCGATACAAATAGAAATGCCCCAGCCGACAGCAGTCATAATCGCTCTCATTTCACCGTAGCCATCTACACCGAAAACAGAGATGAAATAAATTTTTAAGAAGCTTTTTAATATGAATTGCAGCCCGAAAAATAGTGTTAAATATTGTAGTGCTGGATAGATACGACTATCACGATATAGTTCACGACTTTTATCACGGTCATGGCCTTGCAATGCGGCAATATCTGCTGCGAAATATAACATAAGTGGTTTTTTTATAAATATTGTACATATGACGATAATGCCGAGTACGATGTGATAATACGCATCGTTCCACAGCATTCGTTCAGCTGATCCGGATAATAAATCTACCGTTGTATTAGAAATGAGTGTAATTAAAATAAAGAATCCTGTCACGTTAAACTGCTTTTCTTTTTTAAAGGTGTACAGTGTATAAATAATTCCTGGGACAGAGGAAAGTAACATCGCGTAATAAGGATCGATATAAGGTTTTGCAAATTTCCAAATGAGGAATGGGATTACGAGATAAAAGACAAGATCTAATATAGCTTTTTTATTTTGATTCATATACAGCCTCCTTAAGTCATACATATATTTTATAATATAATTTCTGAAAATTGTATAAGGTTTAATGAAAAAAGAAAAAGTATATGATTAGTAGATTGGGAAAATTGCCCCTAGCGTAGTAAGTTTTTTTAGTATATAATAAAGGAAACGCTTTCATTCTTAGTTTGTTCACAAAATGGACGGAAAATCACATATTTACTATCGATATGTTGCTTTATAATGAAACTAATTAAATATACATGCATACAATATTGTGAAATAAATAACATAAATAATCTATATAAATGTAAACGTTATCAAAAGAGAGAGGTGGAGACAATGAGTAAATTTTTCTTCAATCATAATCCAGCAACAGTAGAGGATGGAAGGCTTGTTAAATATGCTGAAATTATTTATGGAGAAGGTGGCCGTTCTGTATTAGAAAATTTAATGGTGAAGGCATCTATCAGATTGCGTGATCGTTATCCGAATAAATCTGACGAACAGATCTCGAACCTTGTAAATAAAGGCATCCATGATATGTTTCAAAAATATGTGAGTGAGTAAGAGTAGCCATTGGCTACTCTTATTTTTGTATAAGGATGGTGCATCTAGCGGAAAATAAGAGTGTATTTTAAAGTGTATAAAAAAGGAGGGGAAAAGATGAGCAATGGAATTGGTCGTTCAAAAGAAAATCTTCCAACTGATGCAAATCACGTGAGTGCAAAGGATCGTGCATATCAAAAACGTATGGCAAAACAAAAACAACAAGAGCGTAATGGCGATAGAGGATAACTCAAAAAAGCTCCTTCTAAAACAGAAGGAGCTTTTTAAGATAGAAAATGATTAGCGGTAACATAAAAAAGTCCACCGTTAATAATTTGCACTGTAATACGGGGTTCATACTGTTCTTGCAAGGCTTGTTTTTCAATTTCATAGCTTTCAGGAAGTTCATCACTTTCTTCATAAAAACGATTTAAAAGATCTAAATCGTGATTCCAGCGCACTCTTGCTTCTTTCGCCCACGTATGGTCATCTTCCGCAATTATATTCTTTAAAGCGTCCTCTATACGTTGTAAACCGCTTTGCGGTTTAATGATAGGCGAGAGCGTAAAACAAAAATCAGGTATTTTCGGTGTAAGTTTAATTTTAGCTAATGTTTCATGAAAGTTTGCCATCATTGTGCCGGAAATGAGATGAATCCCAATGGAGTGAAGGATGTCTTTTTTTCGATCACATTGATAGGAAACTTTAATATTTACACCGAGCCACGGATGGAGCGGTGTATGTGTCGCCCCGCTATGCCGTACGTCCTCATATAAACGTATGTAAGATCCTAATTCTTTTGTCGTTTGGAAAATTTGATGAAGACGTGGTGAACCGTAGTGAATAAGCTCGCCATCGTTTTCTTCATTTTCTGGATTTGTAATGAGAGTAAGGCGCATCGGATTCGGTACGCCTCCTGTTTTCTCAAGATAGTGCCAATAAAAAGGACGGTTCATTAATAATTTATCCATCTCAATTGTTAACTGCACATCCAATAGATGAGGGGAACGTTCTAAAATTTCACAGTTATTCGCCTCAAAAAAATTGTATAAGTAATTATGAATTTCATGTTGCTGCATAGCCTTGCACCTCAGCTTCATTTCGTTTCGCAAAGTCGATAATAGATGTTAAGTTTTCCATCTTAATTCGGATTTCTCCTTCGCTTTTTGATTGCGCAAATATGTCTTGAATGTGTGCATCGATGTTTTTCATATTAATTCTCGTTAAAATTTCATCAAGTTCCCCGATCACACGCTCAAATAAATTGATTTTTTCATATAGCAGTTTCAAAATATGTTCTTCAACAGTGTGTTTTGTAGCTAAGTTATAAATATGAACATCATTCTTTTGACCAAGACGGTGAATACGTCCAATTCTTTGTTCAAGGCGCATTGGGTTCCATGGTAAATCGTAATTGATCATATGGCTACAAAATTGTAAGTTAATTCCTTCACCACCAGCTTCCGTTGCGATTAGCACTTGCGCATGATTTTGGAAAAGTTCCTTCATCCAATCCTTCTTCCCCCGTTTAAATCCGCCGCGGAATGGGACGGAAGAAATACCGTGTTGTTGTAAAAACCATTGTAAGTACATTTGTGATGCTCTATATTCCGTGAAGATAACGACTTTATCGTCAATTTCTTTTATAAGCTCTAGCGCTTTATTTGCTTTTGAGTTAAACGGAATATGATTAATTTTGTCCATTAGCACATCAATATGCGGATCCTTTATGTAATGTTCATTTTCCTTCTGTCGCTTTTCTACATGTTTTTTTAATGAATAGTAAACAGCCTCACGACTACTACATGCTTCCCGTTTTAAAGTTAATGATGAGAAACCGGATGTGAAGGCATCTTGTCCTCGCCAATTTTCAATATCGTTATACAAAGCTTGCTCTTCTTCATTAAACTCAACAAAAATTGTGCGTACATGTCTTTTTGGCCAATCAATTCCAGTATTATGACGTCGATTTCGGACCATCACTTTGTTAATAAGAGCTTTTAAATCTTCATCTGATTCGGCTGAACGATTTTTTGAAGCGTAATATTCTTCAAAGTTGGACTGATTGCCTAAATGTCCTGGCTTTAATAAAGAAACGAGGTTGAAAATTTCATCAATCTTATTTTGAACAGGAGTAGCAGTTAATAATAAACAAAATTTCTTTTTTAATCGTTGTGCAAATTCATAGTTTTTTGTTTTATTATTTTTAAGTTTATGTGCTTCATCGATAATAATAAGATCGTATTCTAAGTTCAAAACGATATCACGATGTGGTGAACGTTTCGCAGTATCAATTGATGATACAATCACATCGGCTTGTTCCCACGAGTAGCTTTTCTTTTGGGCTACAGCTGGAATGAAAAACTTTGTATTTAGTTCATATGCCCACTGTGACACGAGAGAGGCTGGGACGAGTATAAGTACTTTTTTCACAAGTCCGCGGACCATATATTCTTTTAAAATAAGTCCAGCTTCAATCGTTTTTCCAAGCCCTACTTCATCTGCTAGAATCGCTTTACCATTCATTTGTTCAATAACATTTTGAGCGACTTCTAATTGATGAGGAAGCGGTGTGAAATGGGATAAATGTTTCGGTGCTTGTAGTCCATCGAAAGTAGGAACAAGTAACGATTTTTCTGTTTCATAAGCTAAATGATATAAATCCCAGTTTGTCCAAGGGCCATCTTCGTCAATTCTATTTAAAAAATTGTTTTGCCACGTCCGATCTACGGAAATATCGACATTCATTATGACTCTCCCACCTTTTATAAACTAAAGTAATTATGAAAAAATCTTTATTATATAAGCCTTGTAACAAGGCGCTATTACACATACTAAAAGTTAAAGAATAGGCAAAGATAAAGGGCTAAATTTTGAAAGTTGTATTTAATAAGATTAAGAATAAAAAATTCTAAATTATTTTTTATGCTAGAATATTGATGAAATATAGCGAATAATGTTAGGATAATGGTGTGAAATGTATGGAATCTTTCGTATTTTATCCAAGAAAGTGATTTTTTATTTACGCTTTCATAAAAAAATGTAATGAGATTCCGTATATCCTATCTTTTCAGAGTGAAAATGTTTAGATAAGGGAAACAACTTTTATTGATTTGTCAGAGCATAAGGGGGAGAGAGCATGATTACATTACAACGTACACCGTTATTTGATGTATACGCGAAGTATGGTGGGAAAACAATCGACTTCGGTGGTTGGGAGTTACCAGTTCAATTTTCAAGCATTAAAGAAGAACATGAAGCTGTACGTACAGCGGCAGGTTTGTTCGATGTGTCTCATATGGGAGAAGTTGAGGTAAAAGGTGTAGATAGTTTAGCATTTTTACAACGTGTTGTTACAAATGACGTATCTACCTTAAAGGTAGGAGGCGCACAATATACAGCTATGTGCTACGAAAATGGTGGTACAGTAGATGATTTATTAATCTACAAACGTGGTGAAGAAGACTATTTATTAGTAATCAATGCATCAAATATCGAGAAAGATTACGAATGGTTAGCTAGCCATGTAATTGGCGATACGACAGTAGTCAATGTTTCTAGTGAAGTTGCACAGCTTGCAATTCAAGGTCCAAAAGCAGAAGGCATTTTACAAAAAGTTGTGTCAGAAGATTTGAAAGAAATTAAGTTCTTTAAATTTAAAAACGATATTCTTGTAGATGGAATTCCTGCACTTGTATCTCGTACAGGTTACACAGGTGAAGATGGATTCGAGATTTACTGTAAGAGTGAAGACGCTGCGAAACTTTGGGAGAAATTGCTTGAAGTGGGAGCAGAAGATGGCTTAAAAGCATGTGGTTTAGGTGCTCGTGATACACTTCGCTTTGAAGCAACGTTACCACTTTATGGACAAGAACTATCAAAAGATATTACACCGATTGAAGCTGGAATTGGCTTTGCGGTAAAACCAAATAAAGAAGCAGACTTCTTTGGAAAAGAAACGTTAAAAGAGCAAAAAGAAAACGGTGCGCCTCGTAAATTAGTCGGCATCGAAGTAATTGAACGTGGAATTCCTCGTACACATTACCCTGTATTTATTGGCGAAGAAAAAATCGGGGAAGTAACGAGTGGTACACAATCTCCAACGTTAAAGAAAAGCATTGGTTTAGCACTAATTGATGTAAAATACGCAGCAGTTGATACAGAAGTAGAAATTGAAATTCGTAATAAACGCGTCAAGGCAGTAGTTGTTCCAACACCATTTTATAAACGTTCAAAGTAACGGGGAGAGGGGTAGATTTCATGTTGCATCGTTATCTTCCAATGACAGAAGAAGACAAAAAAGAAATGTTACAAACGATCGGCGTTCAAACGATCGATGAGTTATTCTCTGATATTCCAGAGAGTGTTCGTTTTAAAGGGGATTTAAAAATTAAAGAAGCAAAATCGGAGCCAGAGCTTTTAAAAGAGCTATCTCAAATGGCTAGTAAAAATGCTAACTTAAAAGAATACGCTTCTTTCTTAGGGGCAGGCGTATACGATCATTACGCTCCAGTAATTGTAGATCATGTTATCTCTCGCTCAGAATTTTATACAGCTTACACGCCATACCAACCAGAAATTTCACAAGGGGAATTACAAGCAATCTTTGAATTCCAAACAATGATTTGTGAGTTAACAGGAATGGATGTAGCAAACTCTTCTATGTACGACGGTGGTACAGCTTTAGCTGAAGCGGCAATGCTAGCGGCTGGCCATACTCGCAAAAAGAAAATTCTTGTATCTAGTGCAGTGCACCCGGAATCAAGAGCAGTACTTGAAACGTATGCAAAAGGTCAACATCTTGAAGTTGTTGAAATTAATCATAAAGATGGTGTAACAGATTTAGACGTATTACAAAGTGAAGTAGATGATACAGTTGCTTGTGTAATCGTTCAATATCCAAACTTCTTCGGACAAGTTGAAAAATTAGCTGATATTGAAAAAATCGTTCATCAACAAAAATCATTATTTATCGTTTCTTCAAATCCATTATCATTAGGCGCATTAACACCACCAGGAAAATTTGGTGCTGATGTTGTAATCGGTGATGCACAACCATTTGGTATCCCAACGCAGTTTGGTGGACCACACTGTGGTTACTTTGCAACAACGAAAGCATTTATGCGTAAAATTCCAGGACGTCTTGTTGGACAAACTGTAGATTCAGATGGTAAACGTGGGTTTGTATTAACGTTACAAGCACGTGAACAGCATATTCGTCGTGATAAAGCGACATCTAATATTTGTTCAAACCAAGCGTTAAATGCGTTAGCAGCTTCTGTTGCAATGACAGCACTTGGAAAACAAGGTGTGAAAGAAATGGCACGTCAAAACATTTCTAAAGCACAATACGCAAAACGTCAATTCGATGCGAAAGGCTTCACAGTAACATTTGCTGGACCATTCTTCAATGAGTTCGTTGTAGATTGCAAACGTCCAGTAAAAGAAGTAAACGACGCATTACTACAAAAGAATATTATCGGTGGTTACGATCTAGGTCGTGACTATAAAGAATTTGATAATCATATGCTTTTAGCAGTAACTGAGCTTCGTACAAAAGAAGAAATTGACACACTTGTAAATGAAATGGGGGCTATCCAATGAAGAACCAAGACCAAGCACTTATTTTTGAAGTGACGAAAGAAGGCCGCGTAGGATATAGCTTACCCAAATTAGATGTAGAAGAAGTGAAACTAGAAGATGTGTTTGAGAGCGATTATATTCGAGTAGAAGATGCAGAGCTACCAGAAGTATCTGAACTTGATATTATGCGCCACTATACAGCACTTTCAAACCGTAATCACGGCGTTGATTCTGGATTCTATCCACTTGGATCTTGTACGATGAAATATAATCCGAAAATTAATGAGAGTGTAGCTCGTTTCGCAGGATTTGCAAATATTCATCCACTTCAAGATGAAAAGACAGTACAAGGTGCAATGGAATTAATGTACGACTTACAAGAGCATTTAATCGAAATTACAGGTATGGATACTGTTACTTTACAACCAGCAGCTGGTGCACACGGAGAATGGACAGGCTTAATGTTAATTCGTGCATACCATGAAGCAAATGGTGACTTTAACCGTACGAAAGTAATTGTGCCTGACTCTGCTCACGGAACGAATCCAGCATCTGCAACTGTAGCTGGTTTTGAAACAATTACAGTAAAATCAAATGAAAATGGTCTTGTTGACTTAGAAGATTTAAAACGTGTTGTAAACGAAGAAACAGCAGCACTTATGTTAACAAATCCTAATACATTAGGTCTATTCGAAGAAAATATTTTAGAAATGGCAGAAATCGTCCATAACGCAGGCGGTAAATTATACTATGATGGTGCAAACTTAAATGCAGTATTAAGCCAAGCGCGCCCAGGAGATATGGGATTTGACGTTGTGCATTTAAACCTTCATAAAACATTTACAGGTCCTCACGGCGGCGGTGGCCCAGGTTCTGGTCCAGTAGGTGTGAAAGCTGATTTAATTCCGTACTTACCAAAACCAATTTTAGAGAAAACGGAAAATGGCTATCACTTTAACTATGATCGTCCAGAAGCAATTGGGCGCGTAAAACCATTCTATGGTAACTTCGGAATTAACGTTCGTGCATACACATATATTCGTTCTATGGGTCCAGATGGACTACGTGCAGTAACGGAGTATGCGGTATTAAATGCGAACTATATGATGAGAAGATTAGCACCATTCTATGATCTTCCATTCGATAGACATTGTAAGCATGAGTTTGTATTATCAGGTCGTCGTCAAAAGAAACTTGGTGTACGTACATTAGATATCGCAAAACGCCTGCTTGATTTCGGTTACCATCCACCAACAATTTACTTCCCATTAAATGTGGAAGAATGTATTATGATTGAGCCGACAGAAACAGAATCAAAAGAAACATTAGACGGTTTCATTGATAAGATGATTCAAATCGCTAAAGAAGTAGAAGAAAATCCAGAAGTTGTACAAGAAGCGCCGCATACAACGGTAATTAAACGTTTGGATGAAACATTGGCTGCTCGTAAACCAGTTTTACGTTATGAAAAGCTAGCTCCTGTACAAGTTTGATTAGAATAACAAAGGAAGAACTCGCTATGTGCGAGTTCTTTTTTGTATGGAGAATTTGTCCCGCATTAACGGGCAGTAAAGCTCCCACCTCAAAACTCGGCTGGTGCAAAGAAGTTAGGTGGGAGATAAACTGCCCGTAAATGTCCGATTGGTTCAACTAATAATCAGTGGGGATGAACCAAAATCCCCACTGATTAAAGTTTCACTTTATGCAGAAGTAGTGAAGAAAATGTTAAAATTTTATATTTTTTGTTTCATATTGGTGTAAAGAAGCGGTTTTATAGGTGATTTTGTTGAAAAAGTCGGTTTGATAAAAGTATTTATTTTTGTTAGAATTTTATTGAAATTAAGAAGATGTGATGAGGGAAAATTACTCATTTTTATGTATATGTGAAAAAACGAGCAAGGTGGGGGTGGAAATGTGGGATATCGGTGTTATAGAATGATATACCATTTAGAAAACGGAAAAACGATTAAAGATGTAAAAGAATTTTGTTACCGAGACCAAGGAAAAGTGCTAGAAAGAGTAGCCCATCGTGTAATGGATAATAGAGAAGTGACGGCAATTGATAAGCAAGGAACGATCATTTCAATAGCGTGTGAGGACATTGTAAAGGTGGAACTTGATTACATAACAGAAAGTTAACCTTGAGTCATATCGAATTATTCGATAAAATATACTGTTGAATGGTGAAGTGAGAAGAGAGGAGTTTATCATGGGTAGTACAAGACACTTTTATATGTTTATCTTAGCGTTTGTTCTTGTTGTGGCATTAACGATTTATTTAATTGTTGATAGTACTTGGTACAACACAGTTCATCCGGCGTTCCTTCTATTTATGTATGTAGGAATTGCGGTAGTGAGTTTCGGAATGAGAGATGAGATGTTAGATCGCTTTGAAAAGTGATACATATACGAAAGACCAACAGGAAAATGTTGGTCTTTTTTTCTTGCCAAAAATAGGATGTTGTGTATATACTGTATATATAAGGTATATACAGTATATACACACACTGGAGGAAAACATGAATATTATTATTTCGAATTCTTCCCAAGACCCTATTTATGTGCAAATAAGAAAACAATTAAGCCAGCTTATTTTAAATGGTGGTTTAAAGGGTGGAGATCAATTACCGTCTATTCGCAATTTAGCGAAGGAATTACAAATTAGTGTAATTACAACGAAGCGTGCGTACGAGGAGCTTGAAAAAGAAGGATATATAGAAACTGTTGCTGGGAAGGGGACTTATGTTTCACGTAAAAATAATGAACTACTAAAAGAACAAAGGCTTCGTCTATTGGAAAGTAAAGTGGAAGAGATAGTGAATGAAAGTAAAGCGTTGCAGCTTTCACTTGAAGATCTACAGCAGATGATTGCGTTTTTATATGAGGGGGAATAAGGAATGTTAGAGCTAAAAAACGTTTGTAAAAGCTATCAAGATTTTGCAGTGAAAAATATAAGTTTTACATTACCACGCGGATATATTATGGGATTTGTCGGACCGAATGGGGCCGGGAAAAGTACGACGATCAAAATGATTATGAATTTGATTAGAAAAGATAGCGGCGATATAAAAGTTTTTGGAAAGGACAATAAGAAAGCAGAGAAGGAAATAAAACAAAATATCGGCTTTGTATATGATGAAAATCATTATTACGAAGATTTAACGTGTGAACAAATGAAGCGTATTATTGCACCGTTATATAAAAAGTGGGACGAAGAGCAGTATCAATCGTATATGCATAGATTGCAAGTTCCGAAGTATAAAAAAATTAAAGAACTATCAAAAGGGATGAAAATGAAATTTGCGATTGCCATCGCGCTCTCGCACCACGCAGAGTTTATCATCATGGATGAACCAACAGCAGGATTAGATCCAGTTGTTCGAAGTGAATTGCTTGATATGCTGCAAGAAATTGTAATGGAAGATGAAGTATCGGTATTATTCTCTACGCACATTACAACAGATTTAGAGCGCATCGCAGATTATATTACGTTCATCAACGATGGAGAAATTATATTTACTGGTGAAAAAGAAGACTTAATGGAGAACTACATAATCGTAAAAGGAAGTAATGATTTATTAGATCGAGAAGGAAAAGAACTATTTGTTGGATTACGAAAAAATAAATTTGGTTTTGAAGGTTTAGCGAAGGATAAACAAGCAATTATAGATTGGTTTGGAAATGAGGTTGTACTAGAAAAGCCTACCTTAGATGATATTATCGTTTACACCGCGAAAGGGAGAAGTGCCTATGCTTCAGCTCGTATATAAAGATTTGTTCTTTTTTCGGGTAACGTGGTTAGTAAATCTAATTATGCCTCTTGTATTATTTATGTTAGATCCAAGTGGTAAATTGTTATTTTCGATGAGTTGTCTATTTATAACCCTTTCTTCCGTTATGACGTTAACCTTTATGGATGAAAGGAATAACAGTGACATTATTATAAATAGTTTACCGGTAAGCCGAAAGGATATCATAATTGCTAGATATATTTCCTGTGCAATATTTATTGTAGGTAGCATGCTCTCTACGATGTTAGTTGTTTTTCTTATAAGAGGTATCGCTTTTATTGGTGATATCGGTACATACCACCCTAATCTGTATATTGAGATTTCGTGGCATGAAGTAATAAAGGGAGCTGTTTACGCCATATTTTTTGTTGTAATATTCTTTCCTAGTTATTATGTTACAAGGTCAAAGATAGCACGAAGTATAGTGTCAGGAGCATCAATGGTAGTTGGTGGAATTGCTTGGATATTCATAGGAGATGGATTGGATGAAACAACACCTTCATTCATTGAGTGGATTATGAATCCGGTGCATATTGGTGTATTTATAATTGGAGGAATTATATTAGCTAGTGTCTATATCGTTTCTATGCTTCTTACAATTAAAATTTATGAAACGCGTGATTTATAGAGAGGAGAATTCATATGCAACAGTTGATTTTGAAGGAGTTTTTTTTACAGAAGAAGATGTTTCCTTTTTATTTTTTAATCCCTATTTTATCTATTTTTAAGAATTCCGTCGAACCAATGGGGATTGCAATAGGATTATTTATAACATGTAGTACGATTATTTATATTTCTTTTTATCATGAGGAGAAAAGTAAAACAGAAAAAGTATTAGTGAGTTTGCCTATAACGAGAAAAGAGATAGTTATAGCTAAATATATTTCAAGCACATTATTTATTATAGCTGGTTTGAGTGTAACTTTTATAGTCATAATATTAGGGAATATTTTATTGAACAGAGATATAGTTATGCCTGGATATGCAGTGTTTTCAGCGATAGTAGCAACTTTAATCTATTGTATTGTAACGATACCTGCTAATTACATTGGAGGATATAAAGCTATTACTGTCTTGAATTTAATTATGCTTTTTCCTTTAATCGGTATGATTGGCCTTATGTGCAATATTTTTGGTGATAAAACAATTATGTTAAAAGTACTTCACTCTCAAGAGGCTACACAAGCAATGGGTGTTCTTGGTATCGGAGTATTAGTGAGTATATTCATATCAATGTTTCTCTCAATGAAAATGTTTCAGGAGGTAGAGTTATAGAAGGGGCATTTTCATACTAGGAGGTGTAATACATGATCAAGCAATTAGTTTTAAAAGATATGATGATGCAAAGAAAGTTAGGGTTTGTTTATCTTATATGTTTCTTGTTCCTGCTCATTGTTGATTTTCGTAGTGATAGTTTTTTGATGACGTTTAGCATGTTTGTACCTGCGCTTGGCATAATACTGTCAATGAGTTATGAGGTGAAAAATAAAAGTGAAATGATAGTAAATAGTTTACCGTTTGACCGTAAAGATATTGTCATAGGAAAATACATATTTGTAAGTATTTTAGTTGCTCTAGGTAGATGTTTCTCACTAATGGTTGGTTTAATACAGCTACAAAATGAATATATGACTGGATTTATGCTGTGGGGAGAAATTCTCGGAGGTATAACAGGTGGGATTGTTTGTAGCATAATTGTACTCCCAATTGAATTCTCAGTAGGATATAGCAGTGCAAAACAAATTGCTCCATTCGCCGGACTTGCATTGGGGTATTTGAGTGGACTGATTGTAAGTAATGTCTGGTTAGATGTAGAGAATGCTTGGAGTACGAGTCTAGTCGTAAATGTTTGTTTTATAGCAGGACTCATTCTTTTGTATATTATGTCCATGTTGCTTTCAGTTAGCTTATATAATGAGCGTGATTTATGAGGGGAGGAGTAATCGTGAGGCAACTCATAATAAAAGATTTTATCATGCAATGGAAGCATTTAATATGGTACTTAATATACCCTCTTTTCTTGTATATGACATTAACAGATATTAAAAGCTTTTACGTAATTATCTCAGCTATAATTCCAGTTATAGCAATTTTAAAAACATTTAATGATGATAAAAAATATGATAGTGAAGTAATGTTAAATAGTTTACCGCTAGCAAAAAAAGAAATTGTAGTAGCTAAATACATAATGGCACTTATTGTTTTTATTATAAGTATAATAGTGTCTAGCCCTTTAGTAATCAATCAGTTTGAAGGTGGAACTTTTGAATTTATAACGACAACAGTAGTTACGATTACTGCCTTTGTTTTTATATATTTAAGTCTTGTCTTACCAATATCGTTTTGGCTAGGATATAAAAAATCTATTTTTATTACGCTTTTTATACTAATGGCGCCGATTGTTATTGTAGAAATGTTCTTTCAAATCAACATAGAACAAATTCATTTACATAATGGAGTATTGTTAATTTGTTCAATTTGTATGTTTCTTTTATCTGTACTTGCTTCGGTAAAGCTATATGAAAAAAGAGAATTTTAAAAGGTGCCCTATAAAAGGCACCTTCTTCAATAACGACAATAGGAAAGTAAAAGTTTATAAACAGAGAGGTTACTCGGTACAACATCTTTTGGAGTATGTAATATAAAGCTGAAAACGATAACGAGAATAAGAAAGAGGAAAAATAAAAATAGAATCTGTTTATGTATAGAATTTTGCATATTATCCACTCCTTTTTTAGGTAGTATGTCCAAAAGAAAGGAGTGTATGAAACAAATTAGGAGGGAGAAGGATGAGCAAAAGAATGTGGTTATATAGAATAGGGGTACTTTTCGTTTCAATCGGTCTCATATTAGCAAATTTTTATTCAGATATACCATCGCCATTTCCTAATTTGCATAAGGGAATTGGTATAAGTATTGTCATAGTTGGTCTTCTTTGCCTTATCTCATCAAACTTCTACAGAAAGTCTGAATGAATATAAAAAAGGACAGTTACTCTTTTTCAGAAGAACTGTCCTTTTTAAATAACTTATTCCATAGTTTGGCGATACTCCATATAATGACGATTGCAATGGAGGCAATAATGGACCAAACAATTGATATAATTTCAAGTGTCATGTTAGGAAGGAATGTGAGAATGGATACTATTTTATGAAACAATGATTCTATTATGTGAAAACTGATTTGTAATAGAATGACGATACTAAGTGTGATCCATGCTAACAGTTGCTTCCCTTTTTCTTTCCACATGACATTCACCTCACGTTAGCTTAATAGTTTTAAGCCAACAGCGCCGCATAGAATGCAGCTTAAGAAAGCAAGACGACGCCAATCCGCTGATTCGCGGAAAATAAGAATACCTAGAAGCGCACTTCCGGCAGTTCCGATTCCAGTCCAAATCGCGTAAGCAGTTCCCATCGGTAATGTGTTCATCGCAAGGGATAAGAAGAAGAAGCTTACGCCGAAGTTAGCGATTAAAATAACTTTTGGTGCCCAACCTTTCTTTTCAGTGGCTACTTTCATAAAGAGTACACCAATAATTTCACAAATACCAGCTAGAATTAAAAATACCCAAGCCATTTTATGCGGCCTCCTTCGCTTCTTTTTCTTCTGTTACTCGTTTTAAACCAATTACGCCGAAGAAGATTAAGCCGATTAATAAAACTTTTACAATAGAGAAAGGTTCTCCGAAGATGAAAATTTCTGTAAGAACGATCCCACCAGCTCCAATTCCTGTAAAGACGGCGTATACAGTGCCGACAGGTAAATCTTTATAAGCTCTAAATAATAAAACGAAACTAATTGTAATTAATAGCGCAACACCAGCCCATTCAAGTGGTGCCTCCGCTTTTTTTAGTCCAATCACCCAAAAGATTTCAATAATACCAGCTATGATTACATAAATCCATGCCATATGTCATTTCTCCTTCCTACCAGTCGTTAGGTAAAGGGCTTAAAAACGACGCATTGCAAAGGAGCAATCCGTCAGTTTGAAAGGCCTCGCCAAAATACTTGCCAAGAGGCGTTTAAACGAGTCTCAAAGCGATTTAAACCTGCAAATAGTAGTTCAACCATAAGTCCGTCCAGTAAGCATAGGAAAGCTTCTAGAGCGTCTTTCACTTCAATGTTATGCAGTTCACTTTGCTCGTTTGCCTGTTTAAATATAGGGAATAAAAGTTTTCCGACGTTTTCAATGTGCGCATTCGCTTTTTCGATAATTTGTTCGCGAAATGCATCAGGCGGAAAATAAGAAGTTCGTAACCAAAACATTGATTCTTCACTTTCACCAAATCGTTTTGCGTAGCCCTTTAGTAACTGTAAGAGCAATTCTTCAGTAGACGAATTTGAAAATTTTTCGATATCGTCAGTGAAGCTTTGTAAATCTTTTTGAAGAGCGGATTCTAAGCATATAAAATATAGCTCTTCTTTTCCTTTAAAGTGTGCGTAAATCGATGGCTTTTTAATCCCAACTTCTTGAGCAATATTTGCTAATGAAGTTCCTTCGTAGCCGTAGCGTGCGAAATGAGAAAGTGCTACAGCTTTAATGCGGTTTGCTGTCATTTTCATCCCCTACCTACCGTTCGTTAGGTTTATTATATGAGATGGAAAATATAAAGTCAATAGGTAAAGAACTGAAAAAGAGCGTTATAGGTAACGCTCTTTTTAGACAGTCTCTCGCTCAATTAAATGGAATGAAAGCTCTTTTGCACTGCCGACAATTTGCTCGCTTTGGATCTGCTTATGGAATAAAGAAAAAGCATGTGAGCCCATTGCGAGACCGGGATGTTCAATTGTGGAAATTTCTAATGCCTTTGAAATTTCATGATTATCAAATCCAAGGATAGCAAGGTCTTCAGGTACTCGAATGCCATGTTTTCGAGCCTCTGTTAATAAACCAGCTGCAACTTGGTCGTTCGCTGTAAAAATAGCAGTTGGACGATTTTTCATGTTTACAATACGATGGAGTACTTGTGCACCATCCTGCATTGTATAGCATTGATGAAAAATCCATTCGGGATGTAACGTTTTGCCTTCGGTACGAAGTGTATCAGCAAACGCTTTTTCACGTTCCATAGAATTTACACTTGTTTTTCTTGCTAAACAAATCCCGATTTTTTCATGGCCTTTACTGAGTAAATAGGCGGTGCCGAGACGGAAGCCTTCATAATGATCTACATAGACAGAAGAAATGAGGGGATGCTTCATTTTTTCGCATGAAATAATAGGAGCAAATTTTGCGAAAGGTTCAATTTGTTCCCATGAACTCGTTCGAGAGCAGATAATCATTCCGTCGAATTGCTTCATTTTCATCATTTCAAGAACACGAATTTCTTCAATGCTATCGTAATTCGTTTGACATAAATTAATGTGATATCCAGCAGCTAACGCTTCGTTTCCGATTCCTTCAATAAGGGTACTGAAGTATGGAAGGTTAATGAAAGGAAGCATTACACCGATCGTATATGTTTTTCCCTTTATTAAATGAATAGCATTTATATTTTTTGCATAGTTCAATTCTTCAACAGCATCTAGAACACGCTTACGTTTTTCTTCTTTTACGTAAGGGTGATTATTAAGGACGCGGGAAACAGTTGATATGGATACACCAGCGGTTTTTGCAATTTGTTTTATATTGGCCATATGTATCACCTCTCTCCTTATTATAAAGGGAAAATAATAAGAATGAAAAAATCTTGACCTGAAAAGCTTTTCACAAACTATGTTATAAATAAGGCTTCCTTTTATTCGCGTAACCTTTTTATTTGGGCGTGAGAATGATAGGGCCTTTTTTATTTACAAAAAAGTTTTGTCAGAATGTGTGAGAATAACGTGGAAAGTTTTCAAAGGGGGAGTTTGTTAATGGAGCGAATATGAATAGCATACAAACTGAAACTTTAATCAGTGGGGCATCCCCGCGGATTATTAGCCTCCACCAATCGGGCATTAACGCCTCGTTCATAAAGAGAGCGGTATGAAGAAAGGACGGAAACAAATTGAAAAAAAGAATCATTTGTTTCGTGTTTTCTAGTCTAGTACTAAGTTCATGTTCGTTTCAGCAAACGATGCAAGAAGAAAAAAACTTTGTGGGAACAACAGGGGGAGCTATGGATCGTGTTACGGATCCAATTCCGCTGAAGGAGCTTCCAAAATATTTTCCAGTGAAATTTAAAGTTCCGGCGTTTTTACCGTATGACATTACGAGTGATGTGAAGGGGGAAGTCAGAACGCTTGGAAAAAAGAAGGCTGTCGTAATGATTAAATATAAACAGCAGGAGCCAGGTAGAAATGAGTATATTGAGTTAAATGTTGCGAACTTTCCTTATAGTTTTCCGAATATCGTGGAGGAGAAGCGATTTCAAGAACGAATGAAATTGAATAATGGAGCATTGGCTTATTTTAAAAATAAGGATGACTTCGAGCGAGGAGACGAATTTGCTACGCTTATATGGAGAGAGAAAGGACTCGAATATCAGCTCTTGTATCGTAATGCACACGAGAATGATAAAGATGTGATTAAGAAAAATTTATTATACATTGCAAATAATATGGAATGAAAAAACTAGCTGAATCATTCAGCTAGTTTTTGTATGTTATTATTTCTTTTTAATTTTTCCAGTCCACGTTTTGAATCCACCTTGTAATTGGTAGAAATCTTTGTAGCCTTGTTTCTTTAAGTATTGAGCTGCACGACCTGTACGGAATCCACTTTGGCAGTATAAGTAAACAGGTTGATCTTGACGAAGTTCTTTATGGCGAAGGCGAATTTGTGATAACGGAATGTTACGTGCGCCTAAAATATGCCCGGCATTATATTCGTCTGCTTCGCGAATATCGATAAGCTGAGCTTTACGGTAGCCAGCACGAAATTCTTCTTCTGTAAGAGTTTTAATTAATTTTTTCTGATAGAAATACATCCATACAGTGTAGCCGATGAACGCTACGATTACGGCTAATAAAATAATCCAAGTTGTTGACACGATTCTATCGCTCCCTTTTTTCTTATCCTACTTTCAATATTATAATGCCCATATGTATTTATGCAACAGATTCATTTGCATAATAAGAAGAAATTTCGTATTCTTTCACAAATTTTGTCGAATTTGGTAGACTAGAGAATGTGAAAAATAATTGGTTATATGAGGTGCAGGATGGGAAAAGAAAAATGGTGTTATATTAACTCTGGTCAATGTTCACCGGCATTTAATATGGCGTTAGATGAATGTTTATTAAATTGGCAAAGTGAAAAGAAAATGCCACCAACAATTCGTTTTTATGAATGGGAAGTACCAACATTAACAGTCGGGTATTTCCAGCGTGTTGAAAAAGATATTAATATGGATGTAGTTAACGAAAAAAAATATGGATTCGTTCGTCGTCAAACAGGCGGCAGGGGTGTATTACATGATAAAGAATTAACGTACAGTGTTATTGTGTCTGAAGAGCATCCAAATATGCCAAAAACAGTTACAGAAGCGTATCGTGTTATTTCGCAAGGATTACTAGATGGTTTTAAAGCATTAGGGTTAGAAGCGTATTATGCAGTTCCAAAAACAGAAGCAGACCGTGAAAATTTAAAAAATCCACGTTCAGGCGTATGTTTTGATGCACCGTCTTGGTATGAAATTGTAGTAGAAGGAAGAAAAATCGCAGGTAGTGCGCAAACACGTCAAAAAGGCGTTATTTTACAGCACGGGTCGATTCCATTAGAAATAGATTTAGATGAGTTATATGATTTGTTTTTATTCCCGAATGAACGTGTAAAAGAACGTATGAAGAGTATGTTCTCTTCTAAAGCGGTAGCAATTAATGAATTAACAGACCGTACGTTTACAATCGAGCAGTTAATTAAAGCGTTTGAGGTTGGGTTTGAAAAAGGATTAGATGTAGAGCTTGTTCCGTATGAATTAACAGAAGAACAATTACATGAAGTGCAAACATTAGCAAAAGAGAAGTATGAAAGTAAGGAATGGAATTATAAAAAGTAAGAGGTGGCAATTGCCACCTCTTACTTTTTATAGTAAATTAAGTACTTTTTCTACTTTGATTCCTTTATCTTGTAAAGAACGAAGGCGATTTACAACGTCCATAATTTCTTTGTCAAATGTAACGCTAATACCTTGGCTTTGTAGTTCTTTTTTTAAGCTTTCAATAGAATCATCTATGTCGATGCCAAGCTCGTAATCTTGACAAACTTCAATTGTCTTTTTCACGAGTTTCACATAATTTTCTTGTAGTTTTGAATTTGTTTCAGTCATAGCAGGTTGCTTCGGTTTCGCAGGAGCGACCGGTGCTGTCTCTTGCTTTGTAACTGGAGTTGGTACTGCTTTTTTCACAGGTGCTGGAGTAGATAGTTCTACAGCTGCTTCTACACTTACTGGCTTCGGCGTTGGTACCGGAGTAGGTTTAGGTGCGGCAGGTGTTTCTACTCGCGTAACAGGCTTTGGAGCAGGTGCAACTGCTTTTGGAGCTTCTACAACTACTTCTTTTTTCGGAGTAGATTCTACAACTGTTTCTTCTTGCTCAGCAGCCTCTTTATTTTCTTTACTCCACATAACGCGTTCTATCTCTAGAGAAACATTATTTTTGTTCATCGCTGTTAATGTAACTTTACCAACTTCAGCGTTTCCAGTGAAATCAACAATTTTATAAATAACACTCTTGTTCCAATCCACGTTTCCGCTCAAAAATAATTCTTCGTTACATTTCGGCGTTAAGCCCTCGATTTTAATTTCTGCGTTTACACCGTTTTCACTATATACCATAATTAGCGAAGCATTTACATCTTCGTCTGCTAACATTAGTTCACGTACCATTTTGCCGGTGCGTACTTGCGTTTTCTTCTTAACTGACATCTAATTTCTCCTCTCAAAAATTCAGTAATAATAAAAAAATCGTATAACGAAAAATAATTGCTCACGAAGATTTATGATACCGATAATAAAAGCATCACGTCAACAATTAACTTTAATTATTTTGCATTTTTCTTATTTTCTTTATGAAATTTTTCAATTTGTAAAATTAGACAGAAGAAAAACAGCCTTTTGAAGGGCTGTTAAAAATTAGATGTTTTATATAAAAATTTGTACAAAATATAAAAAGAAAGTGTAACAAGGGCACCTTGCAAAATAGACAAATTATAAAATAAGTATGGTTGTGTTTTGAAAAATACGTTTGCAAAAACTGATAAGACAAAAGGTATAAATACTGATATCAAGAGGAGTGCTTTTTGTTTCCAGGAAACTAATATTGTAAATGAGAAACGTCTAAATAAAGACAAAGTTATAAAAGCACCAATTGTTAAAACGATAGCAGATAATATTGTTCCGGGAAGACTAAATGGAATTCCTGAAGTGTTTGTATTTGAAAATAGTTTTTGCATAAGAGTAGTGAATGTATCATATCCAATTTGAACAGCTAATAATAAACTAACTGCAAACCCAATAACGGCAGCTTGTTGGAAAGAATTTTGATGTTCCGAAGAGTTAATTAATTCATCGCAGTAAGCTTTTAAATCCTCTCCGAAAATGTCATGTGCGGTTTTACCGTCTTCTTGCGCTTCTAAAAGATGATCCAATATTTCTAAAAGTAATTCTTCCATTTGTTTTTGTGGAACGCTAGTAAGGCGTAAATAAATAAGCATATCACCATAAGCAGCTTCGTTTTCAGTTGTTAATAACTCTCTCTTTTTATTGTTTAACTTAACCATTTCTTTTTCAGTCATCATATCTTTACTCCTTTTTAAAAACTAAATATTCTTTTTTGTAGAAGACTTTATATAGTGCATAACAAGAGATGGCCAGTAAAGTGCCGATCCAAGGTGTGATTTGTAATGTAGTATAGGGCTGTTTAATAAATAAAAAGGAAATACCGATTAATAGTATCCATAGGATATGGCGTATTAAAAAACTGCCTATGTGCCTCCAAATAGTTGATTTATTTTTAAATAAATCAGTGTTAATAAAGTCGAAAACAAAACGTATGATGAGATGTATGGACAGTATAAATACAAGCAGGTAAATGAAATCAATGTGTACAAATTTAAAACGTGTTTCATTTGAAAATAAGGGGAATACCAATGCAATTACGGAAGAAATAGCAAAGTATATTGCTAACAAATAACTAGTTATAAATAAAGGAATCGATAATTGTTCCCATAAACTTGGCTTCGGTAGGGCAGCAATTAGTTCGTCACAGTATGCCTGTAAGTCGTTGCCGAAAATATCATAAGCAGTTTTTTCTTCTTGCTGCGCTTCAATAAGGTGATCTAGAATTTCAATTAGCAGTTCTTCCGCATGGTATTCTGGCACTTTAGCCAAGCGGATGTATATTAACATGTCACTATAGGCGGTTTCATTTTCTGTAGTTAATAATTTACGCTTTTGGTTATTTAGTTCGATTAAATCTTTCGCTTTCATCCCTATCACTCCCCTTGTAATAAGTTGTTTACGGTTGTTGAAACCATTCCCCAGCTTTGTTTAAATTCTTCAAGCTGCTCTAATCCTTTATCGGTTACGTGATAATATTTTCGTTTTGGACCGAGTGAGGAGGCTTTTAATGTTCCTTCAATCAATTTTTCTTTTTGCATACGTAACAATAACGGATATATGCTTCCTTCGCTTACGAATGTAAATCCGTGTTTATTTAATTTTGCACTCAGTTCATATCCGTACACTTCTTCTTGTGAAATGATGTATAGGATGCAACCTTCGAGTACACCTTTTAACATTTGGCTGTGCATGATTTCACCACCTTTTACTCAGGTAACTTGCTGTGCAAGGTAGCTGTTATCCGAATTGTAACATTCAGTAACTTGCAAAGCAAGTTACTGAGGTGGAAAACTTTAATGCGTTTTAATTTTTCTACGTTCCCCATACTAACGAGAGGAGGGAAGTATATGAAACCGTTTATGCCAAAACTTGTTTACTTTGAACCGAAGGCACTCGAATATCCACTTGGAAAAGAGCTGTATGAGAAGTTTACGAAGATGGGATTAGAAATTCGTGAAACGACATCTCATAATCAAATTAGAAATTTACCAGGTGAAAATGATTTGCAAAAGTATCGCAATGCAAAGGCAACGCTTGTCGTTGGGGTAAGAAAGACATTAAAGTTTGATACGTCAAAGCCGTCAGCTGAATATGCGATTCCGCTCGCAACAGGGTGTATGGGACATTGTCATTATTGCTATTTGCAAACGACACTTGGGAGTAAGCCTTACGTTCGCGTGTATGTGAATCTTGATGAAATATTTGAGAAGGCAAAGCAATATATGGATGAAAGAGCACCTGACATAACAAGATTTGAAGCTGCTTGTACATCAGATATCGTTGGGATTGATCATTTAACACATGCATTAAAGCGGGCAATCGAATTTATTGGAGAAAGTGAGCATGGGCGTTTACGTTTCGTTACGAAATATTCGCACGTTGATCATTTGTTAGATGCAAAACATAACGGGAAAACTCGTTTCAGGTTTAGTATTAATTCACGGTATGTGATTAAAAATTTTGAACCGGGGACGTCACCCTTTGAAGAGCGTATTGAAGCAGCACGTAAAGTAGCAGGCGCTGGTTATCCACTTGGCTTTATAGTTGCGCCACTTTATATGCATGAAGGATGGGAAGAAGGATACCGTGAATTATTTGAACGACTGTACAATGCACTAAAAGATTTGTCGATACCGAATTTAACGTTTGAATTAATTCAACATCGCTTTACAAAACCGGCAAAAAAGGTCATTCAAGAGCGTTATCCGAAAACGAAACTTGAAATGGATGAAGAGAAGCGGAAATATAAATGGGGACGATATGGTATTGGAAAATACGTATATAAAAAAGATGATGCAGAAGTATTGGAAGAAACAATAAGAGGTTATATACATGAGTTTTTTCCTGATGCAGAAATACAATACTTTACTTAAGAGGAGTCTGTATATAAATACAGATTCTTTTTTATTTTATATATTTAGGCTTGTTTTCAACTTGTCACGTTATTCTTTCTGGTGTATCATTTTATTGATTGCTTCGTACGGAATGAGCAAAATGAAATTGGATGGAGGAAACCGATGCCTACCCCTAGTATGGAAGATTATATTGAACAAATTTATTTGTTGATTGATGAAAAGGGTTATGCCCGTGTATCTGATATTGCTGAAGCGCTTAGTGTACATCCATCCTCTGTAACGAAAATGGTACAAAAATTAGACAAAGACGAATATCTAATTTATGAAAAATATAGAGGGCTTGTATTAACATCAAAAGGTAAAAAAATCGGAGAACGTCTCGTATATCGTCATGAATTGTTAGAGCAGTTTATGCGCATTATTGGTGTGGATGAAAGTAAAATTTATAATGATGTAGAAGGAATTGAACATCATTTAAGTTGGGAATCAATTGACCGTATCGGTGATTTAGTGCAATACTTTGAACAAGATGAAGTTAGAGTGGAAACACTTCGCGGTGTTCAAAAAGCAAATGAAGAGAAAAGTAATTAAGGGGAACGTATGGCGTTTCCTTTTTTATTTCAATCGAAAAGGATGGGAGAATCATGAAAGCAATTATTTTTGATTTTGATGGATTAATTGTGGACACAGAAACAATATGGTTTCACTCTTTCAGAGAGGCTGTTCGTGAGTACGGCGGAGAGTTACCTTTAGAGGAATTTGCAAAATGTATTGGAACGACAGACGATGTACTGTATACATATTTGAATGAGCAATTAAAAGAGAAGTTTAACAGGCATGCATTAAAAGAGAAAGTTAAAACTTTACATAAAGAGAAAATGAAAATACCAGAAGCTCGTGACGGGGTAAAAGAATATTTAGCAGAAGCGAAAGAGATGGGATTGAAAATCGCATTAGCTTCCAGTTCATCTAGAGAATGGATTATTCCTTTTTTGGAAGAGCTACAAATTCGAGATTATTTTGAAGTCATTAAAACGAGAGAAGATGTTGTGAAGGTAAAACCGGATCCAGCACTTTACCAGGTAGCGATAGAAGATTTAGGGATTGACCCGTCTGAAGCAGTTGTATTTGAAGACTCGTTAAACGGATTGAAAGCAGCGATTGCAGCAGGGTTAACATGCGTTGTTGTGCCTAATGATGTGACAAGAAATTTACAGTTCGAAAATCATCACCTTCGAATTGAAAGTATGAGAGATAAAAGTTTGAAAGAAGTGCTTCAAAGTATAAAAAAAGACCGTATTTCCTAAAAGGAAGCACGGTCTTTCTTTTTGTTTTTTTTACCTTCAATGACAGTTAAATGAGATTGTTTTCTTTTTCGTTTCAACGATGGAGAATTACCCTTTTTTCCTTTGTCATCAGAAGCGTTTCGTTTCAAGAAAGAATTGCTTAGGGGTGCTACATTTTGTTTCCCGTGTTTGCGGTTCGATTGTTTCGCGGCACGCTTATATGAGCTTTGCGAATTTGCAGAACCACTAGAGTTTGTAAACATTTTGTAGAGTAAATAAAAGATACCAACGACAGCCAACATGATACCAATATTTCTTAACACTCCCATTGGATCTGTAATAACTGATGAAACAAGGCCGAATATTGCTAATCCGATAATAAGCACAAATATAGCGAATGTAAACGAACGACCGTTCATAAGGGACACCTCCTAAAAACATATATTAAAATTAGTATATTAACGATGAGGAAAGGAGTTGAACACCATTTTTAAATAATTATTGTTTGTTTTCTAAACGTAATAATTCTTCAAACGATGCAATGGCTACTTCCACTTGATCATCTGTTGGTTCTTTCGTTGTTAATAGTTGCAGCCATAATCCGGGATATCCAAGTATGCGCAATACTGGGATATCGCGTAATCGATTTGTAAATTGTAACACTTCAAAAGAAATGCCGAGAACGACTGGAATTAATAAAATTCGGTTCACTACTCTGGCCCAAAGTGGATCTGTAGGGACAAGGAAATAAACAAACATACCAATAATGACTGTAAATATAATAAAGCTACTGCCACAGCGATAATGAAGGCGCGTTTGTTTTTGAACATTTTCTACAGTCAGTGAAAGATTATTCTCATAGGCATTGATTACTTTATGCTCCGCACCGTGGTACTGAAATACCCGCTTAATAAGTGGGGTTAAAGAAATAAAGTATATATAGCTCAATAATAGCATGAGCTTAATGACACTTTCGACAATGATTTGCCCTGTATGAGAGGGGAAAATCGGTCTCGTTAATTCAGCTAGTAGTGCAGGAACTGCTGTGAAAATGACTTTACCAAATATGAAAGATAAAACGCCGACTGCTGCAACTCCTAATACCATCGTTAATTTCGATTGTTCTTCTTTTTTATTTGCAATTTGTTCGTCTTCTTCTGGGTGGACATCAAATCGTTCTGAAGCAAAGTTTAAATGTTTTGCTCCGTTTGCACTTGCATCCACAATAGCGGCAATCCCTCGTAAAAATGGAATTTTTTTCAGGATAGATAATGCTTTATTACGAACGCGTGGTAATCGATAAAATTCAATCGATTTATCTTTACGACGAACCGCTGTAACAGTATATTCTCTACCGCCAAACATAACTCCTTCTATGACTGCTTGCCCGCCATATATTTGTTTTGACTCTTCTGCCATGTTAACACCAACCTGTATTTGTTTCTCTCTTATGTAGAAAAAGAGGCAATTGTCATACTGGGTTCTGTCATTTTGAAATAAGACAATCACCGAGTTTCTTTTATTTTATCGACAAATACAAGTAGATGACAAGGGAAAATATTACGGGAGTCGGACATTTCCTATTCTTTTTATAGACAAATTTCGCAGTATTTAAACATGGTTCAAAATAGTTTCGGGCATACTATTGAGCGGAGGTGTTGATGTGAGTCAAGAACAATCAGGAACAAGGAATTTTGTACAAATTGGTTTGTTTGGTGGACTCTTTTGGGGAGGAATATGGTATTTCCTTCATATATTTTCATTTACAGAAGCCGGACCGAACTATTTACTTTTACCATTTGCCTTTGGAAGCTGGAAAGAAGGGGTATGGGGCAATGTGTCAGGAATTGTTTGTATGGGACTACTTTCGATTTTAATTGCCTTTTTATATAAAGCGTTTTTGGCAAAGTTTGAAGGAATTCTTCCAGGGATGATTTATGGTTTATTTTGGTGGGCGTTACTATTTTTCGGAGTAGGGTTAATAGCGCCTGCTATTAAAAGTGCACTCCATTTACCGAAAGAAACAATTGTCACGACAATATGCATCTTTATATTGTATGGAGTGTTTATAGCATACTCTGTTTCCTACGCAGTAAATGTAAATAAAGCTGAGCGAGAAGGAGAAGAGAAGACAAACTATTCAAATAAGTAACTCCTATGTTAAAATGTTGTATAGACATTTAATATTAAGGAGTTTTAAGCATATGAAAAAGGTACTCCTCGTAAACGGTCCTAACCTAAATCGCCTTGGTGTCAGGGAGGTAAATGTATATGGAAAGGGCACGCTAGCGACACTTGAAGCAGATATGAAGCAAGAAGCAGAAACAATGGGAGTGGAGTTAGAATGTTTCCAATCGAATCATGAAGGTGCGATTATCGATCGTATTCATGAGGCGGAAGATATATATGAAGGGATCATTTTAAATCCTGGAGCATTTACGCATTATAGCTATGCGATTCGAGATGCAATTGCGAGCATTTCGATTCCTGTTATTGAAGTACATATTTCTAACATTCACCAGCGTGAGTCGTTCCGTCACGAATCTGTGACGGCAGCTGTTTGTGCGGGACAAATTGTTGGATTTGGTTTTTATGGCTATAAGTTAGCGTTATTTGCATTAATGGAGAAATTGAGGGAGGCATAAAGTAATGGAGAAAATCGAAAGATTAAGAAGTGCATTTGATGAGACTGGTATTGACGGTATTTTGTTAACAAATGAACATAGTCGTAGATATATGGCTAACTTTACAGGAACAGCCGGTGTTGTACTGATTTCGAAAAATCGTGCTCAGTTTATTACAGATTTCCGTTACATAGAGCAGGCTAGTAAACAAGCTGTTGGATACGAGATTGTACAGCATGCAGGATTAATCATTGATGAAGTTGCAAAGCAAGTGAAGGAACTAGGAATTCAAAAGCTTGGCTTTGAGCAAGATACTCTTACATATAGTTCTTATTCAGCGCATAAAGAAGCGATCTATGCTGAATTTATCCCAACTTCTGGGCTTGTAGAAAAGTTACGCTTGATAAAGACTGATTCAGAGATTAAGATATTAAAGGAAGCTGCACAGATTGCAGATGCTGCCTTTGAACATATTCTATCATTCATTCGCCCGGGAGTATCTGAAATTGAAGTGTCAAATGAACTTGAATTTTTCATGAGAAAACAAGGAGCAACATCTTCTTCGTTTGATATTATCGTTGCTTCAGGTCTTCGTTCGGCATTACCGCACGGCGTGGCATCTGAAAAAGTGATAGAAACAGGAGATTTCGTTACATTAGACTTCGGCGCTTATTACAAAGGGTATTGCTCTGATATTACTCGTACGATCGCAGTTGGTGAACCATCTGATAAATTGAAAGAAATTTATAATATCGTTTTAGAAGCACAATTACGTGGTGTGAACGGTATTAAAGCTGGTTTAACAGGCCGTGAAGCGGATGCGTTAACGCGCGATTACATAACGGAAAAAGGATACGGTGAATACTTCGGACACTCTACTGGTCATGGAATTGGTCTTGAAATCCATGAAGCACCAGGTTTAGCGTTCCGTTCTGATACAGTACTTGAACCAGGTATGGCTGTAACAGTAGAACCAGGTATTTATATTCCAGGTATTGGCGGCGTACGTATTGAAGATGATATCATTGTAACAAGTGAAGGTAATGAAGTAATTACGAAATCACCAAAAGAACTTATTATTTTGTAATACACAGGAGGATTTTTTTACATGATTTCAGTAAACGATTTTCGTACAGGTTTAACAATTTCAGTGGATAATAGCCTTTGGCAAGTACTTGATTTCCAACACGTAAAGCCAGGTAAAGGTGCTGCATTCGTTCGTTCTAAACTACGTAACCTTCGCACAGGTTCTGTTCAAGAGAAAACATTCCGTGCTGGTGAGAAAGTAGAAAAAGCACACATTGAAAACCGCCGTATGCAATACTTATACGCAAGCGGTGAGGCTCACGTATTTATGGATAATGGAACTTATGAGCAAATCGAACTTGGCGAAAAACAAATCGAGCGCGAGCTTAAATTCCTAAAAGAAAACATGGAAGTATCTATTATGACTTACCAAGGCGAAGTACTTGGTGTTGAACTTCCAAACACAGTTGAATTACAAGTTACAGAAACAGAGCCAGGTATTAAAGGAGATACAGCTTCTAACGTAACAAAACCAGCTACATTAGAAACAGGTCTTGTTGTACAAGTACCAATCTTCATTAACGAAGGCGAAATGCTTATCATCAACACTGGTGAAGGTAAATACGTTTCTCGTGCATAGTAGAAAAGCACTCGTGATAATCACGAGTGCTTTTTTATTTATAGGAAATAGGGCAGATAATAAATAGTGGTTATTATAAAACTGAAAGCTGTAAGACTAGCAGCACCTGTTGTGTAAGGACCCCATGTCATTTGAAAAGGTTTTACCGTACCTGTTTTATATAGTGTGATCAATGTTGTTATTTTGGTTTATATTTAAAGCAATAAGCCAAATTGCCCCGAATATCGCTAAACTCCCAAGGAAAAAGGCCTCCATAAATGACCAACCGACCAATAATGAAAAAAGATAAATAAGAGCTAATTCTACTACAACGGTTAAACTAATTTTTAATACCTTCATATTTTCCCCCCTCAATTTATAAGTTCAGCCAATGTAAAAAATTCTCGCATGATACGACATGAAGTACGCAAGGTGATTTTACTTCTTTCTCTAATGCAGCATGTTCATTCGGAAACTTAGCTTCCACATGCAATGAAATATAGGGTAGTTTCTCTTATGCTTTTAACGAGCGGATATTATTCGTTTTAGCACCAGCAAATACGTATGTAAGTTGTAAGTCTAAAAAAGCGATTTTAAAAAGTTTTTTTTAGCAGCCTCGTTATAGCCTTTTTTCCAATACGGATAGCCAAGTCAACTACCAATGTGAGATTGCTTCTTCTCATTATTAATATGTTTAAGTGTGGTGAGGCCAATTATTTCATCCTCTTCATTCACAATCATTCTCGATAAGGATTTCTTTTGACGTTTTTCTTCTATTGCAAAAAGAAGAAATGCTTTCGTGTCTTCGATGTTTTCTACCGTTATCCCCAATGCATTTTTTATATGTGGATCACTTGATAGCTCGAAAATCACATTTGTATAGCATAAATCTAGTGGTAATAAAGTGACGTGCTGCATGGTTTATACCCCTTTCAAACTAAATATACCATATAATAATATGAATATTCAGATTACAATTCGAGCTTTAGATAAAAATTATGTTTTTACTTCTGAAATAGACAACCTCTGCATATGGTTGTACAAATATATTCTTTTTTGGAGTGCAGCACTAGTAACCGTTATGGGAGAAGGTGGGAGAATGAAACAGTGGCTAGCGGCAATGGAAACATCCGTGCTTGTAATGGGGTTACTTCGGTTGTTTTCAGGTAGCGCGGAAATATTCGCCGCTTTGCTTATGCTTTATGTGAATGATGCGAAGAAAGCATTGTTTATAAATGGTATGTTGGCGTTTGTTGGACCGACTGTATTAATTTTAACAATGACAATAGGCATAGTGAGTGTGGCAAGTGAGATTTCTTTCTTGAAACTCTTTTTTCTAGCGCTTGGAATTGGCTGCATTTTTATCGCATTGTTGAAATAAGTAAGCCAGGTATAGTGGGGAGAAGCTGATGAAAGAAGTATTAGAAGTTTTACCGAAAACGATGAAGCAGTTAGTGGAAAGTTGTAAGCAGTACGATGCTCTAGAGGAAATCCGTGTTCGAATTGGAAGGCCGCTAGAGTGTATTGCTCATGGTGAAGTGTTTTTTTATGACTATATCGTTACAGCAGAGGATGCTATTTACTTATTGAATAAGTTAAGTCAATTCTCAATTTATACGATGGAAGAGGAATTAAAACGTGGGTATGTGACACTTCGGGGAGGACATAGAATCGGCTTAGCTGGAAAGGTCATTACAGAAAAAAGCGCAGTGAAAATGATTCGAGATGTCTCTTCCTTTAATATTCGTATCGCTCGTCAAAAAATAGGAATTGCTGAACCGCTTTTACCGTATTTGTATGAGTCACGATGGTTAAATACGATGGTAATTGGCCCACCGCAAACGGGGAAAACAACACTTTTAAGAGATGTAGCACGCTGCATGAGTCAAGGTGTAAGTGCTTCGAACATTCCTTCTTGTAAAGTCGGGATTGTAGATGAACGGTCAGAAATTGCAGGTTGTGTGAAAGGCATCCCGCAATATGACTTTGGCACAAGAGTAGATGTGTTAGACGCATGTCCAAAAGCTGAAGGAATGATGATGATGATCCGTTCTATGAGTCCAGATATTTTGATTGTAGATGAAATCGGACGTAAAGAAGATAGTGAGGCAATTATGGAGGCGGTGCACGCAGGGGTTCAGCTTTTTATAAGTGCACATGGATTTTCTTATGATGATGTTGTGAAACGCCCGTCGCTAAAGGCGGTGCTGGAGCTCGGCATATTTGATAGGTTTGTGGAATTGTCAAAAGCAAGAGGGCCAGGAACAGTTATGCAAGTGAAAGATAAATATGGAAAATCGGTATTACCTCATAGAAAGGCTGAGGGCGTATGGTAAAAATATTTGGTGCAGTGTTAATCGTTGCGGTCAGCACCTTTTTCGGATTTTCATACGCAAAAAAATATAGCGAGAGGCCGCGGCAACTTAGATTATTAAAAGCGGCACTTCAATCATTAGAGGCAGAAATTATGTATGGGCATACACCTTTGTCTGAAGCTGCCGAGCGATTAGTGAAACAAATGCCGAAGCCGTTAAATTGGATATTTCAGAGTTTCGCTAGAAGGCTAGAAAGCGGAGAACAAACAGTAAGAGAAGCTTGGATAGATAGTTTGAAAGAAAATTGGAAGCTAACAGCATTTCAACAAACTGAGTACGAGATTTTGCAGCAATTTGGTGAAACGCTCGGACAGCATGATCGTGAATCACAACAAAAACATATTCGCTTATGTATTACACATTTAGAGAGAGAAGAAGGCGAAGCGAAAGCATTACAAATGCAATATGAAAAAATGATTAAGAGCTTAGGGGTACTAGCGGGGCTACTTATCGTAATTTTACTGCTATAGGAGGGAGAAAGGCGATGTCCATTGATGTTGGATTAATATTTCAAATCGCCGGAATCGGCATTGTTTTAGCTTTTATTCATACCGTACTAAAAGAATTAAAGCGTGAGGATATTGCAAATTGGGTTATCCTCGTCGGTTTTGTCGTTATTTTATTTCATGTCGCATTTTTAATTAATACGTTATTCGACAAGATTAAAAGTGTCTTTCTCTTCCAGTAAAGGAGGCGGTTCGAATCGAAATTATACAAATTGTCGGATTAGGCCTCGTTGCTACGTTTTTAGCAGCTGTATTGAATCAACATAAATCTAGCATTACGTCATTATTTATTGTGTTCGTAGGTAGCGTGATGTTCCTTCTTTTGATCGATCAAATTCACGCTATTTTACAAATGATTGAAAGAGTAGCGAGTGAAGCGAAAGTTAGCAACGTATATGTAGAAACGTTGCTAAAAATTATTGGGATTGCTTATATCGCTGAGTTTGGAGCGCAAATTACAAAGGATGCAGGGCAGGGGGCAATCGCTTCAAAAATTGAATTGGCTGGAAAAATTTTAATTCTCGTTATGGCGATCCCTATATTGACAGTTGTAATTGAAACTATTCTCGGATTTTTACCGACGGGATAAGGGGGAGTGAATGTTGAGGGGGTTTGGAGCTAAGCTGCTATTTGCTTGCTTCCTTTTCTTTTCTTTACCAGTTGTTGTACAAGCTTCTCCTGTAGAAACAAACGTCGTCGATCAACAATTGGATAAGCTCGGAATTGAAGATGTGAAGCAATTTTGGGACGGGCTTGTTACAAAATATGGGGGTTACTTACCAGAGAGTCAAAAAGGTAGCTTTATGGAGTTTGTAAAGGGAGAAAAAGAGATTTCTATAAAAGAGTGGATGCTTGGTTTATTAAAGTATTTATTTCATGAGCTTGTTGCAAATGGGAAGCTACTTGGAACGCTCATTATGCTCACAATTTTTAGTGCATTGTTGCAATCACTGCAATCGGCATTTTCAAAGAGTAGCGTAAGTAAAATTGCTGATGCGGTTGTATATATGGTACTTATTATTTTCGCTTTAAATAGTTTTTATGTCGTTATGACATATGCAAGAGAAACGATACAAACAATGGTAGATTTCATATTAGCGCTATTGCCAATCTTGCTTGCACTCATAGCAACTGGGGGTGGTGTTGTATCCGTATCGTTTTTTCATCCGATTATCATCTTCTTAATGAACACGAGCGGACTTTTGATGAATTATATCGTTCTACCACTTTTACTACTTGCAACGATATTAAGTATTGTAAGTACGATGAGTGATCAATATAAAGTTACGAAATTGTCCAAGCTTCTGCAAAACGTTAGCGTTGGGATTATCGGTATCTTTTTAACGATTTTTTTAGGGGTATTATCTGTACAAGGAACAGCGACAGCTGTTGCTGATGGGATCGCTGTGAAAACTGCTAAATTTGTAACAGGGAACTTTATTCCCGTAGTAGGAAGAATGTTTACAGAGGCGGCTGATACTGTTATTAGTGCGTCTGGATTATTAAAAAATACAGTCGGAATTATCGGGCTCGTCATTTTATGTTTAATTGTCGCTTTTCCAGCGATTCAAATTTTTTGTATCGCGTTTATTTATAAGTTCGCAGCAGCAGTATTACAGCCAGTTGGTGGCGGAGCAATTATTCAATGTTTAGATATCATTGGACGGAGCATCATTTATGTATTTGCTTGCTTAGCTATCGTATCGTTTATGTTCTTTTTAAGTATCACAATTATTATTGCTGCGGGGAACATTACACTTATGATGCGGTAGGAGGTGGAGGGTATGCAATTTGTTACAGAGTGGATTAGAAATATTATCGTATTTTTACTCTTAGCGACAATGCTTCATCTTATTCTTCCAAATTCTAATTTGCAAAAGTACGTTAAATTCGTTGTAAGTCTATTATTAGTTGTATTAATTTTAACTCCTCTTTTTAAACTATTGCAAACAGATGTAAATGAAGTAATCGGGAATTTTAATGAAGAGAAGTATGTAGCAGAAGGATCTGTAAAAAATTCAATAGATTCGAAGAAAAAAGAAATACAAGCTCTAACACGTGCATATAGTTTAGAAGAGATGGCTACCAAAATGAAAAAAGAAGTAGGAAAAGAGTTCGAGAAAAAATATGGTATGACAGTCTCTGAAATACAAATAGTCGCAGTAGAAAGTACAGCGGAAGTAAAATCAGCGAAAGATATTCAATCTGTTGTTGTGACGTTGAAAGAAAAAGAACTTAGTAAAAATGATGCAATCGAAACAGTAAAGCCGGTTGAAATTAATACGAAAGAACCTCCGAAAAAAGTAGAAGAAACGAATGTAGAAATGAAAGATTTCTTTTCAAGCAGGTGGCAACTAGAGAATAAACAAATCCAAGTTCAAATGGAAGGGAGGACAGGTAGAGTAAATGGACAATAAAGATAAAAATTCGAGGTTCTCATTTTTTCGAAACTTATTGAATGGGGATGAAAAAGAAAGCAATGAGAAGGGAAAAAAGGTAACACCTAAGTTTTTACTTGTCCTACTCATACTTGGAATTTTGCTTATGTTTTCTAGTAGTCTCTTTTCAAGTAAAAAAGAAGAAGTACCTGTATTTAAAGAACAAAAAACTCAAAATCAAGAAAAAGACGTACCAACTTTTGGACAAAAAAATAACGATAGTATGTCAAATGTAGAAAAGTATGAAAAAGCGTATGAACAAGAATTAAAAGCAGCCTTAGAAGAAATGTCAGGAGTAAAAGATGTAACGATTAAAGTGAATTTAGATTCATCAGAAGAAAAAATATTAGAAAAAAATACAGTGAAACGTTCAGAAACAACAGGTGAAACAGATAAAACAGGTGGTCAGAGGAAAGTAGAAGACGAGTCTCTTGATGAAAAGACTGTCATCATACGTGAAGGTGATAAAGAAACTCCCGTTGTCTTACGAACAGAGAAACCGAAAGTACGAGGTGTTCTTGTCGTAGCAAAAGGAGTGGATAATATACAAGTTAAAGCGATGGTAAAAGAAGCTGTAATACGGCTACTAGATGTACCAGCCCATCGCGTTTCAGTTTCACCGAAAAATTGATAGGGAGGAAATAAAGTGTTAAAAAAACAAACGGTTTGGTTATTAACGATGTTAAGTTTAGTTGTTGTACTATCAGTGTATTACGTAACAACTCCTGACAAAATGAATACAGCATCGCCGGCAACAGGTGAAAAGATTGGACAAGAAAAACAAGGTACTGATAAAGCAGTAACAAATGAAGCACCTAAAGAAACGCCAAAAAAAGAAACTACAAGCAAGGAAACATCAAATAAAGAAACAAATAAAGAAACAGACAAAAAAGAGAGCGCTACAAAAGAAACAAGTAAGAAAAATGCTAATGTAACAGTTCAATCAAGTGATGAAAATTTTACAGCATTACGTATGCAAATGGAAGATCAGCGAAGTGAACAAAAAGCAAAATTACAAGAAGTGATGAATTCAACAAAATCTTCAGCAACAGAAAAGAGTAAAGCAAAAGATAATTTTGATGCAATCACTACAATGGAAACGAAACAAGAATTACTTGAGACAGTAATTAAGTCTCAAGGAGGATATAAAGATGCCCTTGTAAGAGCTGACGGAACTGACATTAGAGTAACTGTAAAAGCAGCAAAACATTCACAAAAAGAAGCGAATAAAATTATACAACTCGTAAGAAGTGAAGGCGGATCAAAAGATGTAGGTGTGAAATTTGATCCACCAGCAAAATAAAAGCTAATAATCCGCGGGGAAATCCTCCGCGGATTATTAGCTTTTACGAATCGGATTGTTTGAAAATAGTTAGATAAAAATAATAATAGAAAAAAGCTATCATTTTCGATAGCTTTTTTCTGTTTCGTCTTTGTAGTTGTTTTTACTATGCTCAACTCGGAACGGAGAAATACGTTGTGAGTAAAAGATTAGCGGTTCATGGTAGCGATGATTACTTTTTCCGGATTTGACGTGGATGAAGAGAACGAATGCCCAGACCATTACGGCAGGTAAGAAGAGAATGAGCCATATCATATGTCCACACCTCGATACGATATATTTTCTATACTTTGAACATACTATTCTTATATGAAGGAATGATGAACGACGTGTAAACAAAAAAATAATATTTGGTAAAAATATGTTATTGACTACAGATGAGGTGAATAATGAGGCAGTAATTATATGTTTACTCTGTAGCATTTTGAAAAAGTAAGGAATGTTTTTTAGTAAGTGGTCTTGCCAATTTTGTGTGAAACTTGGTATTATTACTAGGTAATAAATTTTTATTGGAATAATATTTTTACAGGAGTTTCGATTTATTATAAAGAAATATAAATTGGAATGTTTAAAAAATTTATCGTAAGATGGAAATAGTAACTATTTCTATTAGTAAATGAAATGCATTTTCTAATAGAGTACATCGTATTTTTACAGTCAATCTAGTTTAAATGACGAGAATCTGTAAAAACGGGACAAACAAGAGTATGGGAGTGGATTTTACATGTTTAAAATTCAAGAAGTTCGTGAATTAATTAAATTAATTGATAGCTCTAATATTGATGAATTTGAATACAAAAAAGATGGTACGACAATCAAAATGAAAAAGCGTGGTAATGAAGTTGTTGCGGTGCAAGCACCTGCAGCAAAACAAGCCGTTCAACCAGTGGCGCCTGTTGAAGTTGAAACAGCAGTAGCGGCAGCGCAAGTGGAAGTACCAAAACAAGAAGAGAAAAAAGCTGTTCAAAATGAAAACCTACATAAAATTACATCACCGATGGTAGGTACATTCTATTCTTCTTCTTCGCCTGATACACCTCCATATGTAAGTGTAGGGGATAGAGTATCGAAAGATTCTATCGTATGCATTGTTGAGGCTATGAAATTATTTAACGAAATCGATGCTGATGTAGATGGCGAAATTGTTGAGATTCTTGTTAATAACGGACAGCTTGTTGAGTATGGACAACCGCTATTTCTTGTGAAAGCGTAATAAGGGAGTCTTTGTGATGATAAAAAAAGTATTAATAGCCAATCGTGGGGAAATTGCTGTACGAATTATTCGTGCTTGTAAAGAAATGGATATTGAAACAGTCGCAATTTATTCAGAAGCAGATAAAGAGTCACTTCACGTACAAATTGCAGATGAGGCGTATTGTGTAGGGCCAACCGTTTCGAAAGAAAGCTATTTAAATTTAACGAACATTATTAGTGTTGCGAAGTTAACAGGTTGCGATGCTATTCATCCGGGATACGGATTTTTAGCAGAGAATGCAGATTTCGCAGAGTTATGCCGTGAATGTAACTTAATTTTTATCGGCCCAAGTCCAGAAGCTATTTCAAAGATGGGCACAAAAGACGTTGCTCGTGATACAATGAAAGAAGCAGGGGTTCCGATTGTACCAGGTTCACAAGGGATTATTAAAAATACCGAAGAAGCGATTGAACTTGCTAATCAAATTGGATATCCAGTTATTATTAAAGCGACTGCAGGTGGCGGTGGAAAAGGTATTCGTGTTGCACGCCATGAAGAAGAGCTTGTAAAAGGAATTCAAATTACACAGCAAGAAGCTAGTACCGCTTTTGGGAACCCTGGTGTATACTTAGAAAAGTACGTTGAAGATTTCCGCCATGTTGAGATTCAAATAATGGCAGATACACACGGAAATGCCATTCATTTAGGAGAGCGTGATTGTACAATTCAGCGCCGCTTGCAAAAACTGCTAGAAGAAAGCCCATCACCTGCACTTGATGAAAATGTGCGCAAGCAGATGGGTGAGGCGGCAGTAAAAGCGGCGGTAGCGGTTGATTATACAGGTGCTGGTACGGTTGAGTTTATTTATGAATATAAAACGAAAACCTTTTATTTCATGGAGATGAATACGAGAATTCAAGTTGAGCATCCGGTTACTGAAATGGTAACAGGGATGGATTTAATTAAAGAACAAATTCGTGTTGCTTCTGGAGAAAAGTTATCGTTACAGCAAGAAGAAGTACAATTTAATGGTTGGGCAATTGAATGCCGAATTAATGCGGAAAACCCTGCCAAAAAATTTATGCCATCTCCGGGTAAAGTAGAAATGTACTTGCCACCAGGCGGATTTGGTATTCGCGTCGATTCAGCTGTATATCCGGGATATTCAATCCCACCTTTCTATGATTCGATGGTTGCTAAATTAATTGTTCACGGAAAAACACGTGAAGAGGCAATTGCAAAAATGAAGCGTGCACTCAGTGAGTTTGTCATTGAAGGCGTACATACAACAATCCCGTTCCATTTGCAATTGCTAGATCATCCTGATTTTGTAAAAGGTGAGTTTAATACGAAATTTTTGGAAGAGCATGAACTTGTGACGCAGTGATACATTAAAGGAGGTTTTTTTTCATGGCTGAACATATGTTAGATATGGGTCAAGATACAACTCTTGGTAAAGTAGAAATTGCACCAGAAGTAATTGAAGTAATCGCAGGTATTGCAGCTGCTGAGGTAGAAGGTGTAGCGGCAATGCGTGGGAATTTTGCTACAGATGTTGTTGAGAAGTTAGGTAAGAAAAATCATGGTAAAGGTGTAAAGGTTGAATTAGCAAACGAAGATATTATCGTTGACCTTTATGTTGTGATGTATTTTGGCGTAGCAATTCCAGTTGTTGCACAAAAGATTCAAGACAACATTCGCCAAGCACTCTTTACAATGACAGGGCTTGAGCCAAAAGAAGTGAATGTTCACATCGTTGGCGTAACATTCGAAACACAAAAAACAGAAATTGAACCAGTGTAAGAATGGAAAAGGTGCCTAGTAACATAGGCATCTTTTTTATCGTTTCATTTCTTCACAAATTAAAACCCTCTAATTATTATACTATTTCAAAAAAAAAGAAATTTAAAAGAAAATGTTTCGTTTTTCCAAAAAACGTACATTGTGATAAGATATGGAACTTGAAGTTAATCTTTTTATTATTTTTCAGCCTTGTAACCCGTGTATGAAACGATAAATTGTGTTATTATCATTGTATTATAAGGTTGGAAAATCAATGAAAACTGTAAGGGTAAGTGAATTGACGGCTTATAAATTATAATAATATAACAAAGCATAAGGAAAGACTTGAAGCATAAAGGAGAGTTACAATGAAACGTAGGACGGCTAGAGAAAGAGCTATGCAAGCATTATATCAAATGGATATTACAGGTGAATTAGAACCGAAAATAGCGGTGGAAAACACGCTAGATGAAGGTGAAGAAACAAATGAGTTTTTAGAATCACTTGTAGTAGGTTTTGTAGAAAATAAAGAAGTAATTGATGAAGCGATTCGTCAAAACTTAAAAAAATGGAAACTTGAGCGTATTAGTATTGTTGATCGCAGTATTTTACGTCTAGCTGTGTATGAAATGAAATACATGGAAGAAGTTCCACACAACGTAACAATTAACGAGGCAATTGAAATTGCTAAAACATTTGGGGATGAGGAATCTCGTCGTTTTATTAACGGCGTTTTATCTAATATAAAAGATACACTGTAATTTCTTTAAGGGGGAATCTTAAAATGGTAGCAGTAATCATCAAAGGAAATGAAGTTGCGGAGAAAAAACGAACACAATTAACAGAAGAAGTTGTGAAGTTGAAAGAGCAAGGGATTGTACCAGGATTAGCAGTTATTCTAGTTGGAGAAGATCCAGCGTCTCGTTCTTATGTAAAAGGAAAAGAAAAGGGCTGTGAACAAGTAGGAATCTATTCAGAGCTAATTGAACTTCCTGAAACAATTACGGAGGAGCGTTTACTTGCTGAAATCGATCGCTTAAATGGCGATGACCGTATTAATGGTATATTAGTGCAATTACCTTTACCAAAACATATTGAAGAAAAAGCTATCATTGAAAGAATTTCACCAGAAAAAGATGTAGATGGATTTCACCCAATCAGTGTGGGACGCATGATGACGGGACAAGATACATTCCTTCCATGTACACCGCACGGTATTGTAGAATTAGTAAAAGAAACAAACCTTGATATCTCAGGAAAACATGTTGTAGTAGTTGGAAGAAGTAATATTGTCGGCAAGCCAGTGGGACAATTGTTCTTAAATGAAAATGCAACTGTCACATATTGTCATTCTAAGACGCAAAATATGAAAGAGTTAACGAAGCTAGCTGATATTTTAATCGTAGCTGTTGGACGACCTAAAATGGTAACAGCTGATTATATTAAAGAAGGAGCGGTTATAATCGACGTTGGTGTAAACCGTTTAGAAACAGGTAAACTTTGTGGCGATGTTGACTTTGACAACGTGTTAGATGTTGCAGGTTACATTACACCTGTGCCAAAAGGCGTTGGTCCAATGACGATCACAATGCTTCTTCATAATACTGTTGAATCTGCTAAACGTGCAGGTGTCGTTTGTAAATAATTTGAGTCGGCTATGAGGAGAGAGAAATGGAGAAACAATATTTAACCGTTACAGCGTTAACGCGCTATATAAAAACAAAAATAGAATATGACCCGCATTTGCAGTCTGTTTGGTTAAAAGGTGAAATTTCCAACTTTAAAAATCATAGCCGTGGCCACATGTATTTTACATTAAAAGATGAAAATGCAAGAATCGCAGCGGTTATGTTTGCGGGTCATAATCGTAATATTAAATTCAGACCTGAAAATGGGATGAAGGTACTCGTGAAAGGGAAAATCTCTGTTTACGAGGCGAGTGGTTCTTATCAAATTTATATTCAAGACATGCAGCCTGACGGAATCGGAAACCTGCATCTAGCTTACGAACAACTAAAGGTTCGTTTAGAGGAAGAAGGCTTGTTTTCTCAAGTTTATAAAAAAACAATTCCTCCTTATGCTAAAACAATAGGTGTGATTACGTCACCAACAGGGGCAGCAATTCGTGATATTATAACAACGATTAAACGGCGTTATCCAATTGGAAATATTATTGTGTTTCCAGTGCTTGTACAGGGGGAGTCAGCAGCTCCCTCGATTGTACAAGCGATTCGTACAGCGAATGAAATGGAAGAGATAGATGTCCTAATTGTTGGGCGCGGTGGAGGCTCTATTGAGGAATTATGGGCGTTTAATGAAGAAACGGTTGCAAGGGCCATTTTCAAGAGTGAAATCCCTATTATTTCAGCAGTAGGTCATGAAACAGACTTTACAATTGCGGATTTTGTTGCTGATTTACGAGCGCCAACACCGACTGCAGCGGCTGAAATGGCAGCGCCTAACATTATAGAGTTACAAGAAAAGGTATTACAAAGAACTCTAAGATTGCAAAGAGCAATGAGAGAGTTAGTACATAAAAAAGAAGAAAAACTACAAGTATTGCAAAAATCTTATGCGTTCCGTTATCCAAGACAAGTATATGAGCAAAAAGAAGAGCAATTGGATAGAGCGTTAGAACAGCTTGTGTTAGCGAAAGAGCGCTATATTGATAAAAAGGTAAATCAGTTAAAACAGCTTTCATTTTATTTAGAGAAGCACCACCCATCTCAAAAAATTATGCAAACAAAGGTAGCAGTTGAAACATTGCAAAAGCAATTGCAACGTGAAATGCAAACATTACTTCAAACGAAAGAATTTGCCTTTGTAAGAGCTGCTCAAAAACTTGAAGCGCTAAGTCCGCTTAAAGTAATGATGAGAGGGTACGGGCTTGTATATGATGAAGAGAAGCAAGTGTTAAAAAGTGTGAAAGATGTCAGCCTTGGAGATGCTGTTTCAGTTCAATTACAAGATGGAATACTAGATTGTAGCGTATCAGGCATAGAGGAGCGTGAATTGAATAATGGAAAATAAATTAAGCTTTGAAGAGGCAATTTCGCAACTTGAGCATCTCGTTTCTAAGCTAGAGCAAGGTGACGTACCTTTAGAAGAAGCAATTTCTTATTTTAAAGAGGGTATGGAATTATCTAAGCTTTGTGATGAGAAGTTGAAGAACGTACAAGAACAAATGGCAGTTATTCTTGGGGAAGATGGAGAGCTTGAACCGTTTACTGCTTTAGGAGATGAAGCATAGTGACAATTGCTTTTGATACTTTTTTGAAAGAAAGTAAAACTTTCGTAGAAGAGAAGCTTGTAAGCTATGCAAATGAATTGCAATGTCCAAATGTACTTCGTGAAGCGATGGCATATTCTTTGGAAGCGGGTGGAAAGCGTCTCCGCCCGTTACTTGTATTTGCAACATTACAAGCGTTTGGTAAAGACAGAAATCTTGGAGTAGGTGCAGCTTGTGCTCTTGAAATGATACATACATACTCGTTAGTTCATGATGATTTACCTTGTATGGATGATGATGATTTAAGAAGAGGGAAGCCTACAAATCATAAAGTATTTGGTGAAGCGATGGCAGTTTTAGCAGGCGATGCTCTATTGACGTATGCGTTTCAAGTTATTATGGCATATGAGCAAAAGGAAATCTCTGCTGAGAAAAAAGTAAGACTTGTACTTGAGCTTGCAAAAGCGGCAGGGCCAGAAGGAATGGTTGGCGGACAAGTGGCAGATATGGAAGCTGAAGGAAAACAGCTTACGCTTGATGAACTAGAGTACATCCATAAGCATAAGACCGGGAAACTACTTGAATTCGCGGTGCTCGCAGGGTCGATCCTTTCTGATGCTACAGAAGAGCAGGAAGAAAAGTTACTTGCGTTTGCAAAATATATCGGCCTAGCTTTCCAAATTCGAGATGATATTTTAGATGTGGAAGGAACCGAAGAAGAGATTGGAAAACCGATTGGTAGTGATGTTTCCAACGAAAAGAGCACATATACGACGTTATTTACTATAGATAGAGCGAAGGATATTTTAGAAGAAACAATTGCAAAAGCAAAAGATGCTATTGGTTCCTTGCAATTACAAGATGAATATTTACTATCTATTTGCGATTTGATTGCAAAACGTAATAACTAATATAACAGCGTTTTCATTTGTTGAGTCATTCATCATTTTATGATATAAATGTAGGAAAGGTTTTTCTTTTCTTGTTATTGGCAAAAATATATGTAGATTACATTGCCGTTATCACTTCGTGTTAGCGGCTATTTTTTTCATCGCCTAAAGAAATATGGTTTATAATAGGTTTAGGGCGCAATAGACTGGGTAATAGCAGGATAAGGTAAAAGATAAAAAAGAGAATTTCTTGTTTGGTGTAAATGTTTTTTATAATATTTGACATGTTGACAGATTATGAAATGAAAGTGAGTGATCCATGTGGATCTAACGCAAATTCAAAACCCTAGTTTTTTGAAAGATATGTCTATTAATGAACTAGAGGAATTGAGTGAGGATATTCGTAAGTTTTTAATTGAAGAGCTCTCTCAAACAGGTGGACATATTGCACCTAATTTAGGTGTAGTAGAACTCACAATTGCTCTGCATAAATTATTTGATAGTCCGAAAGATAAATTTTTATGGGACGTAGGACATCAATCCTATGTACATAAAATTTTGACAGGACGTGCAAAAGAATTCGGCACATTAAGGCAATATCAAGGTCTATGTGGTTTCCCAAAACGTTGCGAGAGTGAGCACGATGTGTGGGAAACTGGCCATAGCTCAACATCATTATCTGCTGCAATGGGAATGGCTCTAGCACGTGATTTAAAGAAAACGAAAGAATATGTTATACCAATCATTGGTGATGGTGCTTTAACGGGCGGAATGGCTTTAGAAGCATTGAACCATATTGGACATGAAAAAACAGACATGATTGTTATTTTGAATGATAATGAAATGTCAATTGCGCCAAACGTTGGTGCACTTCATAATGTTCTTGGACGTCTACGTACCGCAGGAAAATACCATTGGGTAAAAGACGAACTAGAGTATATATTGAAGAAAATCCCAGCAGTTGGCGGGAAAGTTGCTGCGACAGCAGAGAAAATAAAAGATAGTCTTAAATATTTATTAGTATCCGGTGTCTTTTTCGAAGAGTTAGGCTTTACATATTTAGGTCCAGTCGACGGACATGATTATGAAAAGTTATTCGAAACGTTGCAATATGCAAAGAAAACAAAAGGCCCAGTGCTTGTTCATGTTATTACGAAAAAAGGAAAAGGTTACAAACCAGCTGAGAGTGATGTTATTGGCACTTGGCATGGAACAGGACCTTATAAAATTGAATCAGGTGACTTCGTTAAACCGAAAGAAGTTGCACCAGCATGGAGTGCTGTTGTTAGTGAAACAGTACTTAAGCTAGCGAGAGCGGATGAGCGTATCGTTGCAATTACACCTGCAATGCCTGTTGGATCGAAACTTGAGAAATTCCAAAAAGAATTCCCAGATCGTATGATTGATGTAGGTATTGCAGAACAGCATGCTACAACAATGGCAGCGGGTATGGCAACGCAAGGTATGAAGCCATTCTTAGCGATTTATTCAACATTTTTACAAAGAGCATATGACCAAGTTGTTCATGATATATGCCGTCAAAATTTAAATGTTTTCATCGGAATCGATCGCTCTGGTTTAGTAGGAGCAGATGGTGAAACGCATCAAGGTGTATTTGATATTTCATTCTTACGCCACTTGCCGAATATGGTACTAATGATGCCAAAAGATGAAAATGAAGGGCAACATTTAGTATATACGGCGATGCAATATGAAGATGGACCAATCGCATTACGTTATGCGCGTGGTAATGGACTTGGTGTTCATATGGATGAAGAACTAAAGGCGATTCCAATCGGTTCATGGGAAACGTTAAAAGAAGGTACACAAGCGGCTATTTTAACATTTGGTACGACAATACCAATGGCAATGGAAGCAGCTGAGCGTCTTGAAAAGGCTGGAATTTCAGTGAAAGTAGTGAACGCTCGCTTTATTAAACCGATGGATGAAGCATATTTACATGATCTCTTAGGAAAAAATATACCGATTTTAACGATTGAAGAAGCGTGTTTAATCGGTGGTTTTGGAACGGGAGTAGTTGAATTTGCGTCTGAGAACGGGTACCATAGGGCGTTAATTGAAAGAATGGGTATTCCAGACCGTTTCATAGAGCACGGTAGTGTAACAAAATTATTAGAAGAAATTGGTTTAACGACAGATGCTGTTGTAGACCGTATTCATACAATGATTCCATCAAAACAAAAAAGGGCGTAACAAATGAGTGCAAAAAAAGAAAGAGTAGACGTACTATTAGTAGAGCGAGGACTTATAGAAACACGTGAGAAAGCAAAACGCGCCATTATGGCCGGACTTGTATATGCGAATGAGATGAGACTTGATAAGCCAGGAGAGAAAATCCCGCAAGATACAGAGATTACGGTGAAGGGACAAGTTATGCCGTATGTAAGCCGTGGTGGTTATAAACTTGAAAAGGCATTAGAGACATTTCATCTGGATTTACAAGATAAAGTTATGATAGATATTGGTTCATCAACTGGTGGCTTTACAGATTGTGCACTTCAAAATGGAGCGAAATTATCTTATGCATTAGATGTAGGATACAATCAACTTGCATGGAAATTGCGCCAAGATGAGCGTGTTGTCGTAATGGAACGGACAAACTTCCGTTACGTGACACCAGCAGACTTAGAAAGTGGTTTACCGCAATTTGCTAGTATAGATGTTTCATTTATATCATTAAAGCTTATATTGCCAGTTTTAAAAACAATGCTTATGCCTAATGGGGATGTAGCAGCGTTAATTAAACCGCAGTTTGAAGCTGGAAGAGAGCAAGTTGGGAAAAAAGGTATCGTTCGCGATAGAAAAGTACATGAAGCTGTTGTAGAAATGATTGTCGAGTTTGCTTTAAAAGAAGGCTATGATGTGGAAGGTTTAACATTCTCACCAATTACGGGTGGGGATGGTAATATTGAATTTTTAATTCATCTGAAATGGCATGGTGAACGTGAGAATGGCGAAAATCATTCTCCGATTTCTATAGAGCAAGTTGTTACAGAAGCGCATGACGTTCTAAAACAAAAAGGGAAAGGGGAATAACATATGTTGTTCCTCTTTTTGCTGTAATTGTATAATGATTGTAAAAACAATTGTGTACAAGAAACGAATTATAAGTTAACATAAATAAGTGAAGTATACCAATGTTTAAACTATGGTAAGAGATAGTGTGAGGTGCAAATGTATGAATAAAGGTCAGCGCCATATTAAAATCAGGGAAATTATTGCAAACAAAGAAATTGAAACACAAGATGAATTAGTTGATATTTTACGTAATGAGGGATTTAATGTAACGCAAGCAACAGTATCGCGCGATATTAAAGAACTGCACTTAGTGAAGGTGCCATTACATGATGGGCGCTATAAATATAGCTTGCCAGCAGATCAACGATTTAACCCGTTACAAAAATTAAAACGAAATCTAGTGGATTCATTTGTAAAATTAGACACGGCAGGACATATGCTTGTGCTAAAAACATTGCCTGGTAACGCTCATTCACTTGGGGCACTTATTGATCATTTAGAGTGGGATGAGATCATCGGAACCATCTGTGGTGATGATACTTGCTTAATTATTTGCCGTACACCTGAAGATACAGGTGTTGTCTCTGATCGTTTCTTAAATATGCTGTAACAAAAAAATCTTGTTTGCTTTCCTCTGTAAAGTGGAAAGTGAACAGGATATTTTTATGGGTTAAAAACATGAATTTTTAATTGTAATATAATATTTTCTTTGAATAAAATAAGAAAATAGGTGGATTGACCCGTAAAACAAATGTTTGGTACAATGGAGCGGTTAGAAAAGTAATTTATACATACAAACATATAGTATGACTATTTGAATAAATAACTGAGAAAAGCCCTTAATAGGGGATTAGTTTATAACGAGGTGAATGGGGCATTGTTATCGGAATTATCGATTAGAAACTTTGCTATTATTGAAGCATTAAATATTTCTTTTCAAAAAGGTTTAACGGTTTTAAGCGGTGAAACAGGGGCCGGAAAATCGATTATTATTGATGCAATTAGTTTACTTGTAGGTGGCCGTGGGTCAGCAGAATTTGTTCGATATGGAACAGAAAAGGCTGAGATTGAAGGGCTATTTTATGTTGAAGATGAGAAGCATCCATGTATTGAAAAGGCAGAAGAGTTAGATATAGAAATAGAAGATGGCATGATTATTTTAAAGCGTGATATTGCTGCGAACGGGAAGAGTGTATGTCGTGTAAATGGGAAGCTTGTTACACTTAGCATATTAAAAGAAATTGGGAAAACACTTGTTGATATTCATGGACAGCACGAAACGCAAGATTTAATGAATGAAGAACGACATCTGTTTATGCTTGATCACTTTGATGGGGATCGAATCGTTAAACAATTAGACATATATCAAAACGTATACGCTGACTATGAAAAATTAAAAAAACAATTGAAATCGTTAAGTGAAAATGAGCAACAAATGGCACATCGCTTAGATTTAATTCAATTTCAACATGAAGAAATTCGCAAGGCGGATTTAAAGATGGATGAAGAAAATGAATTAACTGAGGAACGATTGCAAATTTCTAATTTTGAAAAGATTTATAAAGCGTTAGGTGATGCATATCGTTCGTTAAGTGCCGACGGACAAGGGTTAGATAATGTAAGAAGTGCAATGGGGCAAATGGAAAGTATTACACATTTAGATGAAGTGTATCAAGAGAATCATGATTCAATTGCAAATAGCTATTACTTATTAGAAGAGGTTGCCTATCAACTGAGAGAAAAGCTCGATATGATGGAATATGATCCAAATCGTTTAGATGAAATCGAAACACGTTTGAATGAGATTCGTATGCTAAAGAGAAAATATGGAAATACTGTAGAAGAGATTTTAGCGTATGCTGATAAAATTGAACAGGAAATTTTTACGATTGAAAATAAAGACGTTCATATTGAAACGACGAAGAAGCAGTTAAAGGAATTAGAAAGTGTTATTCTGAAAGAAGCAACGTTGTTAAGTAATATGCGTCATGAGCTTGCAGAGCATCTTACAAATGCCATTCATCAGGAATTAAAAGAATTATACATGGAAAAAACAAAATTTGAAGTGAGAATTATGAAGCGAGAAGGAAATGCTGAAGAGCCACTTGTGGAGGGAGCGCCGGTAAGACTTACGGCGGATGGCTACGATCATGTGGAATTTTATATTTCAACAAATCCAGGTGAGCCGCTAAAACCACTTTCAAAAGTCGCTTCTGGTGGAGAGTTATCTCGTATTATTTTAGCTTTAAAAAGCATTTTTTCTAAGCATCAAGGTGTTGCATCTGTTATTTTTGATGAAGTGGATACGGGTGTAAGTGGCCGGGTCGCACAGGCTATTGCAGAAAAAATTTATAGAGTATCAGTAAACTCGCAAGTACTTTGTATTACGCACTTACCTCAAGTAGCTTCAATGGCGGATTCGCATTTATTTATTCGAAAACAAGTAGCGAATGATCGAACAATTACGTCAGTTACCGTTTTAACTATGGAGGATAAAGTAACAGAAATAGCTCGAATGATTTCGGGTGTGGAAATTACAGATTTAACGACAGAACATGCGAAAGAATTACTTACGCAAGCGCATCATTTTAAACAGACAGCAGAGGCTATCCAGTAATGGATAGCTTTTTTTCTCAAATGATGATTTCTTAATTCTTCCGGTTATAAATAAAGCACTGCAAGGAGAGATTAAAAAGTGAAGCCAAGAGGCTGAATGTGGGGTAGGAGCGAGGAGAGTGAACAAATTGAAATTAGAAAGATTTCGCAAAATAATAGGTATTTTTCTCCTTGTTTCTTTAGTTTTTATTGGGTGTTTTAAACCGCTTCAGACGTTTATCTCATCCCCAAAGCAACTTGTTGTTTTTGAAGGACAACAATCAGAAATAGCTTCATTACCAGTATTTAAAGCTGCATCAACAGATCGTCATGTGTTTACAGTAAGTTCAAATGAAAAAAAACAAGGACTTATGGTAAATTCTCATCAAAATGGTGAAGCAGATATGGTGTTTCAACTTGCTGGTTTTCCAGTGAAAAAAGTAAATGTGAAAGTATTAAAAGATTTCAAAGTTATTCCAGGTGGACAATCAATTGGTGTGAAGTTAAACACAAAAGGGGTACTTGTTGTAGGCCATCATTTAATTCAAACTGAAAAAGGGAAAGTATCTCCTGGTGAAACAGCTGGTGTACAAATTGGAGATATGATTACTGAAATTAATGGTAAAACAATTGAAAGAATGAGTGATGTAGCACCATTTATTCATAATAGTGGTGAAACAGGTGAACCACTTAATCTTGTTTTGTTAAGAGATGGAAAACATATCCGCACTAAATTAACACCACAAAAAGACAGTGGAGAATCGTCTTATCGCATTGGTTTATATATTCGTGATTCGGCAGCTGGAATCGGAACAATGACATTTGTTCATCCAGATTCTATGAAGTATGGGGCACTTGGTCACGTCATTTCTGATAACGATACGAAAAAGCCGATTCAAGTTGAAGATGGACAAATTATGCGTTCGACAGTTACATCAATTGAAAGAGGTAGTCATGGGAATCCAGGAGAGAAATTAGCGAGGTTCTCACCAGATCGTGAAGTGATTGGTAATATTACAATAAATAGTCCATTTGGTATTTTTGGCAAATTGAATACAAATATGACAAATGGCGTAATGGATAAAGCAATGCCTATTGCACTATCCCATCAAGTAAAAGAGGGACCTGCAAAAATATTAACAGTTATTGCTCAAGATAAAGTAGAAGCGTTTGATATTGAAGTTGTTAGCACAGTGCCGCAAAAGTTTCCGGCGACAAAAGGCATGGTCATAAAAGTGACAGACAAACGTTTATTAGCAAAAACGGGTGGTATCGTACAAGGGATGAGCGGAAGCCCAATTGTACAAAATGGGAAAGTAATTGGTGCTGTTACACATGTATTTGTAAATGATCCAACATCCGGCTATGGTGTTCATATTGAATGGATGTTACATGAGGCTGGAATTAACATTTATGATCAAGAAAGAAAAGCGAGCTAATTAATAATTAGCTCGCTTTTCTATTGAAAAATTCGTTGAAATTTTGTAAAAGCTCCGCAAGAGGTGTTTTTTGTTGTAAAATAAAAGAAAAGGGTTGAACGTTTCGTTGTATTTCTATGATGGAATGTGTTGCGAAAGGGAATAAATGAACGATAAACATATTTTTTTGTGATTTTATCGGAAAGTAACAAACTTTAAAAGGGAATTTTCACACAATTGTCGAACAATTCATGTAGCCTAGAAGGATACACATGTCGGAGAATCGATTCGGTAAGGGAGGAAAAGCTGTGGAGAAAATTAAAGTATGTCTTGTGGATGATAATAAAGAATTAGTATCAATGTTAGAGAGTTATGTAGCTGCTCAAGATGATATGGAAGTAATCGGTACTGCTTATAATGGTCAAGAGTGTTTAAATTTATTAAAAGATAAGCAGCCGGATGTACTTGTTTTAGATATTATTATGCCACATTTAGATGGTTTAGCTGTACTAGAGAAAATGCGACATATTGAAAGGTTAAGACAGCCTAGCGTAATTATGTTGACGGCATTTGGGCAAGAAGATGTGACGAAAAAAGCAGTCGACTTAGGTGCTTCCTATTTCATATTAAAACCATTTGATATGGAGAATTTAACGAGTCATATTCGTCAAGTGAGCGGTAAGGCAAACGCTACTATTAAACGTCCACTTCCATCTTTCCGTTCAGCAACGACAATAGATGGAAAGCCGAAAAACTTAGATGCGAGCATTACGAGTATCATTCATGAAATTGGTGTACCTGCTCATATTAAAGGATATATGTACTTAAGGGAAGCAATCTCTATGGTGTATAACGATATAGAATTACTTGGATCTATTACGAAAGTATTGTATCCAGATATCGCGAAAAAATATAATACAACAGCAAGCCGTGTTGAGCGTGCAATCCGTCACGCAATTGAAGTAGCATGGAGTCGTGGAAATATTGATTCTATTTCGTCCTTATTCGGTTATACAGTATCCATGTCAAAAGCAAAACCTACGAACTCCGAGTTTATCGCAATGGTTGCGGATAAGTTGAGACTTGAACATAAGGCTAGCTAATCGTTGTTGTATCAAGATGTTAAGTGTATTTCATAATAAAATTTAATAACCAACGAATTACGTATGTAGGCAATAAAGTACATAGGTAATTGGCGGTTAATTTAAAAACCTCTTAATTATTGGGATTTTAATTCCGGTAATTAGGAGGTTTTTTGTTGATAAAAAGCACACAATTATCATATCGAGATTTAGGTGATTTATCCCGCATTAACGGGCGATAAGACTCTTACTTTAAAATTCGGTGGGAGATCAACTGCCCGGGAACGCCCGATTGGCTCAAATAATAATCAATGGGGACGAACAAAATCCCACTGATTAAAGTTTCAGTTTATACTATATAAATCACTCCGAAAGAGTAAGGCGAATGCTTGATTCTGCAAAGAGGAAGTTAAATGGGGATATTTTTGATAGGGTTCCCGTGTTTATTTGCTTTATCTAGCAGACAGCTTCGTTTCAACTTCTTTAAAAGGAGTGATTAAATTTCAGGATCTAAAATTCCGAATATTTAGTACAGTGAAATATCTTAACATAATATTATTCTTTTGTAAAATATTGTATAGAGAAGGGGTGGCATGACGCAAATAAAGATTAAGCGAGAACGGCTAGAACAGTCAGCAAAGCTTGTTCTTGAAACTAAAAATAGGTTAGAACAAATACATAAAGAATTATATAACCAAACGGAATACGTAGCTTTAATGTAGAATGGTGCAACGAGTCAAAGGTTTTATCAGATGTTTAATGAAACAAAACCTCAAATGTTTAATGTGTTTCGGGAATTTGATAAGATTGCAGAAGAACTAATGCACGCTGCTGAAAAGTTTCGTAATGCTGATGAACGTTATGGTGTTAATTTAGTTGATGGGAATTTATCAGATGAAAAGGTAGAAGAAGGGGCAATGTGCGGCAAACCCTCTGAAAAATCTATGCTTAGAAAAATTTGGGACGGTATATACGTTGGTTCTGGGCAAGTTATTGGGGGAATTGTAGAAGGATTTGATTCACTAGACGATACGGTAACAAAAGAAAATATTAAGTATGCTATAGGTCATCCTATAGAGACAATCTTTACTGCTTGGAATGCTGTTTCGGATTCATTTATGAATGATTTTTGGCATGGTGATGCAGAGAGTCGTACAAAATGGGGAACAAGTATTTTATGGGGCTTGGATTAGGATTGATGGGTGACAAAGGAATAAGTAAAGTAACTACACTCGCAAAAGGTACGAATTTAACAAAATTCTCAGAAGGTATCTCGTCTGCTTCGAATCAATTACCATTGAAAGACCGATTTGCATTTGCGGGTACTAATGGCTTTGGTAGCAATCAGATAAAAACTTTTGAAGCTTTACAAGAAGCCCGGGATACATTTATGTTTTCCGAAACTGGTGGAAGAAGTAGAGTTAAAGGTGTACAAGAAGTAATAAAAGATTATGCGGATAAAGTTCTTGATAGAGTTGAAGTGAAAAATGAGTATCCTGATTCGTATACAGCATCTAAAATATTACGTGAAGAACTTAAGGATGCAGGGATTGAGCCACCCCCATATTCTAATGCAGCACATCACATTGTACCTTGGAATGATAGCAGGGCAGTGGAAGCACAGGAATTATTAAAAGAGATTGAGATACATCATGATTCTGCTTCCAATGGGGTATTTTTACCGTATAAAGTGAATGAATATGTGACTACTGAAGTCTTACATATAGGTAGCCATTCTAAAGAGTATATAAGAGAGGTAACAGAAAGACTAAATAGTGTTATAGAAATGGGTGGTACACAAGCTGATGTAGCTGAAGTTTTGCACAAAATAAGACAAGATTTATTAGAAGGTAAGATAAGATTAAATGAACCAAAAGAATAATTATATAGCAGTTAACAAATTGTAAAGGAGAATATACATATGAAAATTTGGCAATTAAAAAGTTCAACCAATGATTATCAAACTTTTCAATTATTAAATTATGAAGAGGACAAGAAATATTTTAAAAACGATTTTAATTCTACAGTAAGTTTATTAGATTCATGGACAGCTAAATTTATTGAGACTGTAGATGAAGGATATCAAAGTGATTGTCCTATTTTTTGGGGGAAATCGGGTTTACAAATAATTAGTGAGAAAGCTAAGTCAGTATTAGAATCTTTAGTAGGAAATAATGTTGAATTTTTACCACTAATTCACAAAGCAGCGAACGAAAAATACTATGCTATTCACGTTTTACGTGTATTAGATGCACTTGATATTAATAATACAATATTTGAAAAATTAAGTTCAGGTTTAATAATAGGCTGTGAAAAATTTGTATTTATTCCTAGTGTTGTTCAAAATGAAATGATTTTTAAATTGTATATAAATGGAAAGATTCACCCGAACTATGTTTTGGTATCAGATGAATTTAGAAATGCAGTGTTAGAAAGTGATTTAAAAGGTTTTGAATTTGTAGAGGTATGGGATTCAGAAGCGAATATGTAAAAGAAAGTCCTAAAATAACTGATAGGAGTTAACAGAAAAGAGGGGATCTTTTAATTGACTATACATGTTTGAAGCAAGGGTTAAATTGAATCACGGTATATCTGATGAGGGATTTTAGCAAGGAAGTCATCCATGATATAATAGAAAATAATAAAAAGTCCTGCAAAACAGGACTGTATTATTCTTCGTCTTTATTTTGTTTTTCTAATTCAACTAACTTTTGAATTAAAATGTGCTGCGGCATATGCATAAGTTGTTCAAGTGGAACACCTAGTGCTTTTGATAGGCGGACTGCAGTGTCTGGCGAAATTTGTAATGGTCTCATAGAAGTACCTCCTTTTTCGTATAGTATAGCATAAGATTGGGGGAGTGAGGATGACTCTTATATTTGCACATCGTGGTGCAGCAGGAACGTACCCAGAAAATACGATGATTTCATTTGAAGCAGCTGAATCTTTTAAGGCAGATGGAATTGAGCTTGATGTTCAATTAACGAAAGACGGAAAGGTTGTCGTCATTCATGATGAAACAGTGAACCGGACAACGAATGGAAAAGGTGCGGTTCGAAATTATTTATATGAGGATTTATGTAAATTAGATGCGAGCTATAAATTTGGTGATAAAGTAGGATTTTGTAAAATACCTCTTTTAGAAGAGGTGTTAGAATGGATTGAAAAAACAGAGTTGCTACTTAATATTGAACTTAAAAATAATAAAATTCCATACAGAGGCTTAGAGGAAGAAGTTATAACGCTTGTACGGAAATTTAATCTAGAAGATCGTGTTATATTTTCTTCATTTAATCATTACAGTATGAAAAGGTGTCATATGATGGCTCCTGATATTCAAACAGCGATTTTATATCGTGAAGGCTTGCATAGCCCGTGGGCATATGCGAAAAAGATGGGAGCTACTGCGGTGCATCCTAATTATCGTTATCTTCAAGATGCCATTGCTGAACTAACGATGGAAAGTGATGTAGAGGTTCGGCCCTATACAATTAATGAAGAAACACTTATGCTGAAATATTTTGAGATGAATATATCGGGGATTATTACGGATTATCCTGAAACGGCAAGAACGTTATTGCAAATAAAAAAATGAGACCGCGTGTAACGGTCTCATTTTTTATGTGTAAATAGCAGGGCTTTCCTATCTTCTAAAGCGAGCTTGTACTTTATTTCGTTTACGGTCTCGGTGTAAGACGAAGCCACCAAAAATATAAAACCCGAGCGCGAAGCAGAGAGCGCCGATTAAAAATTGTAACCATAGTATAGAGAGTGGGGGAAATAGGATCCCGAATACAGTATCTCTCATTAACTTAATGCCAAACACAGCTAATGAAATAGGGATGAGTGCTAATAATAGAGCAAGGTAACGCTGCATATAAACGCTCCTTTTCAGATTATTTTGTTTATTTTAATGATGTTATATGAAAAGGGGGTTTGTCAAGAGGGGGCTGAACGAGTAAGATAAGGGTGTGAAAAATTTTGCAGAGATACTTCGAGAGGAAGTGTAATATATGAAACAAAAAGTTTTAATTGTTGGTGCAGGTGAAGGTGGCAGTACACTGCTGAATCTGTTGCAAAGTTCGAATATATTTCAAATTATAGGGATTATTGATATAAATCCGATAGCAAAAGGATTGCAAATGGCTAAGGAGTACGGGGTTACAATTGGAGAGAGTGTAACGCCGTTTCTTTCTATGCGCATTGATGTAATGTTTGATATGACAGGTGATGATGATTTACATAAAGAGTTATTAAAGAAAAAGCATAAAGATACTCTTCTTATACCAGGTGATATTGCGAAAATTGTTACGAGATTAGCACATGAGAAGGAAGATTTAATTGGAAAGTTAGAAGAACAGACGCAGCAAGGGGATTTAATTTTAAATTCTACGCATGACGGTATGATTGTGATCGATCGAGAGGGACAAGTTCGCCTATTTAATAAAAGTGCAGAGCGTATTATCGGATATAAAAAGGAAGATGCGGTGGGGAAATATATTTTAGAAGTTATTCCGACTAGTAAGTTGCTTCGTATTATACGTACGAAACAAATAGAAGTGAATTATGAACTGACGTTGGAAAATGAAAAGAAAATTATTACAACCCGCATTCCGATATTAAAAGAGGGAGGCGAGGTGCAAGGGGCATTTGCGATTTTTAAAGATATAACAGAAGTGGTAGACCTTGCAGAAGAAGTTACGGATTTAAAAGAGATTCAAACGTTACTTGAGGCGATTATCAACTCCTCTGAGGAAGCAATTTCAGTTGTGGATGAAAAAGGAAGAGGGTTAGTAATTAATCCTGCGTATACGAAATTAACAGGTTTAACAGAAGAGGACATTATTGGGAAACCAGCTACAACCGATATTGTAGAAGGTGAAAGTATGCATATGAAAGTACTTCGAACACGTAGGGCGGTACGCGGCATACATATGAAGATTGGGCAGAAAAAGCGAGATGTAATTGTAAACGTAGCGCCAGTTATCGTTGATGGAATATTGAAAGGAAGCGTCGGTGTAATTCGTGACGTATCAGAAATTCAAAAGTTAACAAATGAATTGAATAGAGCAAGGCAAATTATTCGAACGTTAGAAGCAAAATATTCATTTGAGGATATTGTCGGAAATTCAGATGAAACAACGGCTGCGATTGAACAGGCAAAACTTGGGGCGAATACACCAGCAACAGTATTACTACGCGGAGAGTCAGGGACAGGTAAAGAATTATTTGCGCATGCCATCCATAATGGAAGTAATCGAAAATATAATAAATTCGTTCGTGTAAACTGTGCGGCTATTTCGGAGACGTTGTTAGAAAGTGAATTATTCGGTTATGAGGAAGGTGCATTTTCTGGAGCGAAAAGAGGCGGGAAGCGTGGATTCTTTGAGGAAGCGAATAACGGCAGTATCTTTTTAGATGAAATAGGAGAACTGTCTGCAAATACACAAGCGAAACTCCTTCGCGTGTTGCAAGAAAAAGAGATTGTAAAAGTTGGTGGCACGAAAGCAATCCCTATAAATGTTAGGGTAATTGCGGCGACACATGTGAATTTAGAAAAAGCCATTCTAGAAGGAGAGTTTAGGGAGGATTTATATTATCGGTTAAATAAAATTCCAATTCAAATTCCATCTCTTCGTCAGCGTAAAGGGGATATACCGGCAATCGCAGAAAGATTAATTCAAAAAATAAACCAAGATTATGGCCGAAATATAGAGGGGCTCACTGATTCGGCTATTTCATATTTACAATCATATGAATGGCCAGGGAATGTGAGGGAACTTGAAAATATTTTGGGGAGAGCTATTATCTTTATGAATTATAACGAGACCTATATTGATGTACACCATTTACCGCCATTACATAACGAAGAGCAGGTGGAGTCAAAGCAAACACATTTATTACCTGAGTTAGAAGAAAAGCCACTAGAACATTTAGTGACAGAGTTTGAAGGGAATATCATTCACGAATATTTAGAGAGGTTTGGTGGAAATAAAACGCAAACGGCAAGAGCGTTAGGAATTTCGGTTCGAAATTTATATTACAAGCTAGAAAAATATGAGTGTGCAAAAAATAGCATGCAATAAATTGCGTACCGTGCAATTTATTGCATGGTATACAAAAAGTGACAAAATAAGACAGAATCTTTTGTTATTTTCCAAAGTATTGATTTTACTGCATTTTGAATGCGTTTTCATTATTGGTAAGACCACTTTTAAAAGTTGGCACGGTATTTGCTTTATAAAAAGACGAGGGACGACGGAAAGGGTTGATTACAAAATATGAAGTTAGAACACTTAATTGATCAAGCGGCTGGCCAACCTAAAAAAACTGTGGCTATAGCAGTAGCTGAAGATCATGAAGTAATTGAAGCTGTAGCGAAAGCAATTACATTACAGCTAGCTCAATTTCGTCTATATGGAAATCAAGAAAAAATAATGGGGATGCTACAAGAACATGGTTTACAAACTTCAGAACATATTGAAGTGATTGCGGCAGCATCAAGTGCTGAGGCTGCAGAACTTTCTGTTAAAGCTGTAAGAAATGGCGAAGCAGATGTGCTTATGAAGGGGAACATCCCAACAGCAAATATTTTGAAAGCTGTATTAAATAAAGAGTGGGGACTTCGTAAAGGTAGCGTACTTTCACACGTTGCAGCATTTGAAGTTCCAAATTACGATCGTCTGATTTTTGTTACGGATGCAGCGATGAACATTGCACCTGATGTAACACAAAAAGCTGCTATTATACAGAATACTGTAGAAGTTGCCCGGGCAATAGGAATGGATTTGCCAAAGGTAGCACCCATTGCAGCGGTAGAGGTTGTGAATCCTGCGATGCAAGCAACAATTGATGCAGCGATGTTAACTCAAATGAATCGCCGCGGACAAATTAAAAATTGTGTCGTTGATGGACCACTTGCTTTAGATAATGCAGTATCACAAATTGCAGCAGAACATAAAGGCATAGTAAGTGATGTAGCAGGTAAGGCAGACATTTTACTCGTCCCAACGATTGAAGCTGGAAATGTGCTATACAAATCACTCATATACTTTGCGGATGCAAAAGTAGGAGCAATGATTGCTGGCGCAAAAGCACCGATTGTTTTAACATCTCGTGCTGATTCAGCAGAAACAAAAGTATATTCATTAGCATTGGCAGTTGCGACTGCTTCAAAATAAACCAAATAGGGTAAAACACTAGGGGGAAACGACAATGACATTAGAAATCTTCGAATACTTAGAAAAATATGATTATGAGCAAGTAGTATTTTGTCAAGATAAAGAATCTGGTTTAAAAGCAATCATTGCAATTCATGATACAACACTTGGACCAGCTCTTGGTGGAACAAGAATGTGGACATATGATTCTGAAGAAGCGGCGATTGAAGATGCATTGCGTCTTGCAAAAGGAATGACATACAAAAACGCAGCAGCTGGCTTAAACTTAGGTGGTGCGAAAACAGTAATTATCGGTGATCCACGTAAAGATAAGAGCGAAGCGATGTTCCGTGCATTAGGACGTTACATTCAAGGACTAAACGGACGTTACATTACAGCTGAAGATGTTGGTACAACAGTAGATGATATGGATATTATCCACGAAGAAACTGACTTTGTAACAGGTATTTCACCATCATTCGGTTCTTCTGGTAACCCATCTCCAGTAACTGCATACGGTGTTTACCGTGGTATGAAAGCAGCTGCGAAAGAAGCTTTCGGTACTGATAATTTAGAAGGAAAAGTAATTGCTGTTCAAGGCGTTGGTAACGTAGCATATCACCTATGCAAACATTTACACGCTGAAGGAGCAAAATTAATCGTTACAGATATTAATAAAGAAGCTGTACAACGTGCAGTAGAAGAATTCGGTGCAACAGCAGTTGAGCCAAATGAAATTTACGGTGTTGAATGTGATATTTACGCACCATGTGCACTAGGCGCAACAGTTAATGATGAAACTATTCCACAACTTAAAGCAAAAGTAATCGCAGGTTCTGCAAATAACCAATTAAAAGAAGAACGTCACGGTGACGTCATTCATGAAATGGGTATTGTATACGCACCAGACTATGTTATTAATGCAGGTGGCGTAATTAACGTAGCAGACGAATTATATGGATACAATAGAGAACGTGCACTAAAACGTGTTGAGTCTATCTATGACACAATCGCAAAAGTAATCGAAATTTCAAAACGCGATGGCATAGCAACTTATGTAGCAGCAGATCGTCTAGCTGAAGAGCGCATTGCAAGCTTAAAAAACTCTCGTAGCACATACTTACGCAACGGTCACGATATTATTAGCCGTCGCTAATCATTCATATATAACTTTTACAAAAGGTGTGGATACCTCGTATGAGGTTTCCACTTCCTTTTAAATTTATTAGTGGAGGTTGCAACATTGTCTGTAAATCGAATTCTTGTTATTAACCCAGGTAGTACATCCACAAAAATTGGTGTTTTTGATAATGAAAGACCTGTTCTAGAAGAAACGATTCGTCATGACGTAGAACAGATTGGAAAATATAAGCGAATTATCGACCAATATGAGTTTCGTAAAGAAACGATTTTAGAAGTTCTACATTCTCATGGTATTAACATTTCAAAATTAAACGCTGTTTGTGGGCGTGGTGGATTACTTCGTCCAATCGAAGGCGGTACGTATACAGTAAACGATGCGATGTTAGAAGATTTAAAAAATGGGTTTAGTGGTCATCACGCTTCAAATCTCGGAGGCATTTTAGCCTATGAAATTGCTTCTGGATTAAATATTCCTGCATTCATTGTGGATCCTGTCGTTGTAGATGAGATGGAGCCAATTGCTCGTATAAGTGGTATTGCTGGTATGGAACGTAAAAGTATTTTCCATGCATTAAATCAAAAAGCTGTTGCTCGTAAAGTAGCTGACCAATTAAATCACAAATACGAGGATTTAAATTTATTAGTTACACATATGGGCGGCGGTATTACAGTTGGTGCTCATAAAAAAGGAAAAGTTATCGATGTAAATAATGGCTTAAACGGAGAAGGACCATTTAGCCCAGAGCGTGCTGGTACAGTACCAGTAGGACAGCTAGTTGAAATGTGTTTCTCTGGTGAGTATTACCGAGACGAAATGGTGAAACAGCTTGTCGGACAAGGTGGACTTGTAAGTCTAATCGGTACAAATGATGCAATTAAAGTAGAACAAATGGTTGAAAAAGGTGATCCTGAAGCAACTCTTATTTATAAAGCAATGGCATATCAAGTTGCAAAAGAAATTGGCGGAGCTAGTGCTGTGCTTCACGGGAAAATCGATGCAATCGTATTAACTGGTGGACTTGCGTACAGTAAAATTCTTGTTGATGAAATTAAAGAACGAGTGGACTGGATTGCAGATGTTATCGTACATCCAGGTGAGGATGAGTTAGAAGCGTTAGCAGAAGGAGCACTTCGTGTATTACGTGAAGAAGAAGCGCCGAAAGAGTATGTTGTAAGAGAAAAACAAACAGTAGCTAGGGGTTGAGATAATGGCAAGAGAATATGATTTAGTCATCGTTGGCGGTGGTACAGGTGGATATGTTGCTGCTATTCGCGCATCACAACTAGGATTAAAAACAGCACTTGTTGAAAAAGAAAATCTTGGTGGTACTTGTTTACACAAAGGATGTATTCCTAGTAAAGCTCTTTTACGTAGTGCGGAAGTATACGCAACTGCTAAAAAAAGCGAAGAGTTCGGGGTTATTGCAAGTAATGTAGAACTAAACTTTGCAAAAGTACAAGAGCGTAAAGAGAAGATTGTAACGCAGCTTCATAAAGGTGTTCAACACTTAATGAAACAAGGTAAAATTGATGTGTTTGAAGGTATTGGCCGTATTCTTGGCCCATCTATTTTCTCTCCGATGCCAGGTACAATTTCAGTTGAACTTGCAAGTGGAGAAGAGAATGAAATGTTAATTCCAAAAAATGTACTTGTTGCAACAGGTTCTCGTCCAAATTCATTACCAGGTTTAGAGTTAGACGGAGAGTACGTAATGTCTTCAGATCACGCCCTAAAAATGGAAACGCTTCCTAGTTCGATTATTATTGTTGGTGGCGGTGTAATCGGTATTGAGTGGGCATCTATGCTTGCTGACTTCGGTGTAGAAGTTACAGTGTTAGAGTATGCGAAAACGATATTACCACTAGAAGATCAGGACGTTTCAAAAGAAATGCAACGTCTATTCAAGAAAAAAGGTATTAAAGTGGTAACTGGTGCAAAAGTATTACCAGAAACATTGGTAAAAGATAATGGAGTAACAATTCAAGCTGAACATAACGGTGAGAATAAAGAATTTAAAGCAGAAAAAATGCTTGTATCTGTAGGAAGACAGGCTAATACGCAAAATATTGGTTTAGAGAATACGGATATCGTTGTGGAAAAAGGATACATTCAAACAAATGAGTTTTATCAAACGAAAGAATCTCATATTTACGCAATTGGAGATGTAATCGGTGGCTTACAGCTTGCTCACGTTGCTTCTCATGAAGGAATTGTTGCAGTAGAACATATTGCTGGTAAAGAAGTTACAACAATTGATTATTCTATGGTATCAAAATGCGTATATAGCAGCCCAGAAGTTGCTTCTGTTGGTTTAACAGAACAAGAAGCGAAAGAAAAAGGCTATAAGTTAAAAGTAGGTAAGTTCTCATTCCGTGCAATCGGAAAAGCACTTGTATACGGAGAATCTGATGGCTTTGTAAAACTTGTAGTTGATGAAGAAACAAATGACATTCTTGGTGTTCATATGATTGGACCACATGTAACAGATATGATTTCTGAAGCTGGTCTTGCAAGAGTACTTGATGCAACACCTTGGGAAGTAGCACATACAATTCATCCGCATCCATCATTATCTGAGGCGATTGGTGAAGCAGCACTAGCTGTAGATGGAAAAGCGTTACACGCATAAAAATGTGGATTTAGGAGGTTATGAAAAATGGCAGAAGTAAAAGAAAAGCGCCATGAAGAGCTTGGCTTAAGTGATGAGCAAGTATTAGAAATGTTCCGTACGATGTTACTTGCACGTAAAATTGACGAACGTATGTGGTTATTAAACCGTGCTGGTAAAATTCCATTCGTAATTTCTTGTCAAGGACAAGAGGCTGCACAAGTTGGGGCAGCGTTCGCTCTTGATAGAGAAAAAGATTATGCATTACCATATTACCGTGATATGGGTGTTGTACTAGCGTTTGGTATGACAGCTAAAGAACTTATGTTGTCAGCTTTCGCAAAAGCTGGAGATCCAAACTCTGGTGGTCGTCAAATGCCTGGTCACTTCGGTCAAAAGAAAAATCGTATTGTGACAGGTTCATCTCCAGTAACAACGCAAGTGCCACATGCAGTTGGTATTGCACTAGCTGGAAAAATGGAGAAGAAAGATTTAGTAACGTTTGTTACATTCGGAGAAGGTTCTTCAAACCAAGGTGACTTCCATGAAGGAGCAAACTTTGCTGGTGTACACAAACTACCTGTTATTTTCATGTGTGAAAATAATAAATATGCAATCTCTATTCCGGTTGAAAAACAATTAGCATGTAAAAACGTAGCAGATCGTGCAATTGGTTACGGTATGCCTGGATATACAATAGACGGAAACGATCCGCTTGCAGTGTATAAAGCTGTAAAAGAAGCGGCAGACCGTGGCCGCCGTGGTGAAGGCCCGACTTTAATTGAAACAGTATCATATCGTTTAACAGCACATTCTAGTGACGATGATGATCGTGTTTATCGTGATAAAGAAGAAGTAGAAGAAGCGAAGAAAAAAGATTCAATTATAACATTCGCAGCTTATTTAAAAGAAGCTGGTGTGTTAACTGAGGAATCTGAAAAACAAATGTTAGACGAAATTATGCATATCGTAAACGAAGCAACAGAATATGCAGAAAATGCTCCGTATGCAGCACCTGAAGATGCATTGAAGCACGTATACGCAGAATAGGGGGGAACGTTTCATGGCTGTAATGTCTTATATTGATGCTATTACATTAGCAATGCGCGAAGAAATGGAACGCGATGAGAAAGTATTCGTTTTAGGAGAAGATGTTGGTAAAAAAGGTGGCGTGTTTAAAGCGACACACGGTTTGTATGATCAATTTGGTGAAGATCGTGCGCTTGATGCACCGCTTGCAGAATCTGCAATCGCTGGGGTAGCAATTGGTGCTGCAATGTATGGTATGCGTCCAATCGCTGAAATGCAGTTTGCTGATTTCATCATGCCAGCAGTAAACCAAATTGTTTCTGAGGCAGCAAAAATTCGTTATCGTTCTAACAACGATTGGACTTGTCCAGTTACAATTCGTGCACCATTTGGCGGAGGCGTTCACGGTGCATTGTATCATTCGCAATCTGTAGAAGCGATGTTTGCAAACCAACCAGGTTTAAAAATTGTTATCCCTTCTACACCATATGATGCAAAAGGCTTACTAAAAGCTGCCATTCGTGATGAAGATCCAGTATTATTCTTTGAACATAAACGTGCATATCGCTTAATTAAAGGTGAAGTACCAGAAGATGACTACGTATTACCAATCGGAAAAGCAGATGTAAAACGCGAAGGTGATGATATTACTGTTATCACATACGGATTATGTGTTCATTTTGCTCTTCAAGCAGCTGAAAAGTTAGCACAGGACGGCATCTCTGCACACATTCTTGATTTACGTACTGTATATCCATTAGATAAAGAAGCCATCATTGAAGCAGCTTCTAAAACAGGTAAAGTTCTTCTTGTAACAGAAGACAATAAAGAAGGAAGTATTATAAGTGAAGTGGCAGCAATTATTGCTGAGAACTGTCTGTTTGATTTAGATGCGCCAATCGCACGTCTTGCAGGTCCAGACGTTCCAGCAATGCCATATGCACCAACAATGGAAAAATTCTTTATGGTAAATCCAGATAAAGTTGAAAAAGCAATGCGTGAACTTGCGGAATTTTAATCGGGGGGACTATACATGGCTGTAGAAAATATTACAATGCCTCAGCTCGGGGAGAGCGTTACAGAGGGTACAATTAGTAAATGGCTCGTTAATGTTGGCGATCACGTAAATAAGTATGATCCGCTTGCAGAAGTAATGACTGATAAAGTAAATGCTGAAGTACCATCTTCTTTCACTGGTATTGTGAAAGAGTTAATCGCTGGTGAAGGTGATACGTTAGCTGTAGGTGAAGTCGTTTGTGTGATTCAAGTAGAAGGCGCAGATGAAGTAGCTGCAACAGCTGTTGAGGAAAAAACGAAAGAAGAACCAAAAGCAGAAGTAGCTACGCCTGAAAAAGCACCGAAAGCAAAACAACCAACTGATGGGAAACCACGTTTTTCACCAGCTGTGTTAAAACTTGCGGGTGAGCATAACGTGGATTTAGATTTAGTAGAAGGTACGGGAGCAAATGGCCGTATCACTCGTAAAGATATTTTAAAGCTAGTGGAATCTGGAAATATTCCGCAAGCAGGTGCAAAAAAAGAGGAAGCGGTAGCAGCTGTAGTAGAAGCGCGTCTAGATGCACCAAAAGCAGCACCTGTAGCACAAAAAGTAGAAGCTGCAAAACCAGTTTCTGTACCGACAATGCCTGGAGATATCGAAATTCCAGTAACAGGTGTGCGTAAAGCAATTGCAGCGAACATGTTACGTAGTAAACACGAAGCGCCACATGCTTGGATGATGATTGAAGTAGATGTGACAAACCTTGTGTCATACCGTAATTCAATTAAAGGTGATTTCAAGAAGCGTGAAGGCTTTAACTTAACGTTCTTTGCTTTCTTCGTAAAAGCAGTAGCACAAGCGTTAAAAGAATATCCTCAAATTAATTCAATGTGGGCTGGCGATAAAATCGTTCAGAAGAAAGATATTAACCTTTCTATCGCTGTTGCAACAGAGGACGAACTATTTGTACCAGTAATTAAACACGCGGACGAGAAGACGATTAAAGGTATCGCTCGTGAAATTACAGAACTTGCAGGAAAAGTACGTACGAAATCGTTAAAAGCGGACGAAATGCAAGGCGGAACATTTACAATTAATAACACAGGATCATTCGGTTCTGTTCAATCTATGGGTATTATTAATTACCCACAAGCGGCTATTTTACAAGTTGAATCAATTGTAAAACGTCCAGTAATTATGGATAATGGTATGTTCGGTGCTCGCAATATGGTTAACTTATGTTTATCACTTGATCACCGTGTATTAGATGGCTTAATTTGTGGTAAGTTCTTAGGACGTGTAAAAGAAATTTTAGAAAATACGTCAGAAAATAATACATCTGTATATTAATAAAAAGCTCGCTTATGCGAGCTTTTTATCATCTTATTTCTTCATTTGCATCCTACTATATGTACAACACTTTTCCCGGTAATCTTACAATGAATGAGATTGTATTAGAAATTTACGAAAATACATTGCTGATATATGGTATATAGATATAAAATAAGGAAAGAATAATTTTTTTGGCAAATCTTACTGATGAAACTGTAGTATAATATATTGTATTGTATGAAAAAGAGAGTTATTCTATATAAGTGTTTTATAGATAATGTGTAATCAGTCGTCAAAACATGAAGAATGTTGACTCCTGGTTTTTTATTTTGCCGCAACAATGTTTCAGGAGGATGTCATGAAAAGAAGTACCGAGTTTCTAAAAAGTTTAGATGTAAAATTAATTTTAATTTTGTTTGCACTATGTGTTACGAGTATAGCTGCTATATATAGCAGTCAGCAAACCGGACAGTATGGAGATGCAAACTTTGCTATGAAACAAGGTGTTAACTACATAATTGGGGTTGTATTGTTACTTCTTGTTGCAAGCATAGATTTAGATCAATTGCAAAAATTGTCTTGGCCACTTTATATTGCTGGATTTGGATCACTTATTCTTTTGAAAATATTACCAGTTTCTACTTTCACACCTGAAAAATTAGGTGCAAAAAGATGGTTTGTTTTTCCAGTAGCTGGACAAATTCAGCCGTCTGAGTTTTTCAAAATTTCATTGCTTCTCATAGTAGCAAGTATAGCAGTGAAACATAATGCACAGTATATGGCAAGGACATTCCAAACGGATTTGAAATTAGTAGGTAAAATTATGCTGGTATCACTTCCGCCTATGGCTGTTGTATATAGCCAACCAGATACAGGTATGGTGTTCCTATATGCTGCTGCTATTGCATGTATTTTATTTATGTCAGGTATTCAGAAAAAATTGATAGCGTTATGTACAGTTATTCCGGTGACCATATTATCTGCGTTAATATTTATTTACGTAAGATATGAGGATTTCTTCTTTAACAATTTAGTTACTTTACTAAAACCTCACCAACAATCACGTATTTTAGGTTGGTTAGATCCATTTGAACATACAGATCAAGGTTATCAAACACAGCAATCGATTTTAGCTGTAGGTAGTGGAGGAATGGAAGGTAAAGGATTTGGTGAAGGAAGCGTCTATATCCCAGAGAAGCATACGGACTTTATTTTCGCTACTATTGCCGAAGAAGGTGGATTTATCGTAGCAGCGTTAGTTGTCTTCTTGTTCCTATTACTACTATATCGAACAATTATTATCGGTTATTCTGCTGATAATTTATTTGGTACATTATTATGTGCTGGATCTATCGGTATATTGACAGTTCAAATATTCCAAAACATCGGTATGATCGTTGGACTAATGCCTGTAAAAGGGATTGCATTACCTTTCTTATCATATGGGGGGAGTTCCTTATTCTCAAATATGATTATGATGGGTCTTATATTATCGGTACGGAAAACCTATAAAAAGTATATGTTTTCTGTTAAGTAAAAAAGCTGGTTCGTGTAAAAACGAACCAGCTTTTTTACATATATGCTCTTAAACGTTGCACACTAAAACAGACTAGCAGTTTGGGATATAAGGAGTGCAAAGTGATGCATATGCATATTTTTGAAGGGGCACGGCATCTTTCTAATAGTGAATGGGTTGTTCGGGCTATAATAGCATACATATTTTTAATATTAGTTGCGAAAGCGATGGGGCAAAGATCCATCGCACAACTTCGTTTTTTAGATGTTGTATTAGTGTTATTGCTTGGCGGGAATATTTCTAACGCATTATCTGATGAAAAAGTTGGATTACTCGGTTCGATGATTACAACGTTTATACTTGTTGTACTTCATATTATAAGCTCTATTTTAATGCTGAAGTGGGATAGATGGAGACGCTTTTTAGAGCCAGCACCTGTTATTCTTATACATAATGGTTCCATTGATTTTAGCAATTTGAAAAAAGCGAGAATTACGGTGGAATATTTATTTTCGGAACTTCGTATGCGAAATGTGAGCGATATTCAAACGATTAAATTAGCATTATGGGAAGCGAGTGGTGTAGTTTCTATATTTCGGTATCCAGAATATGAAGCAGCTTCTCGGCTGGATCTTAGAGTAGCAGGAAAAAAATCTCCAGTTGCTTTTATTCTAGTGAAGGATGGAAGAATTCAGCAAGACGTTCTTGCTTTAATTGGAAGAACAGAAGAGTGGGCGAAAGAGTTTTTAGAGAAGAGTGTGGAAATCGAATCCATTATGTTAGCTACAGTAGATGAAGCACATAAAATAAATATTTTGTTAAAAAAATGAAAAATATACGCATTTTGTCGTTTCATACATATGATACAATAGTGTGGACAACGAAAAAGGAGGCGATACGATGGGATATGTAGAAGAATTACGAAAAATAGTTGGTCATCGCCCTTTAATTTTAGTTGGTGCTGTTGTACTCGTTATAAATGAACATGGATATGTATTATTACAGCAACGAACAGAGCCTTACGGAAAGTGGGGGCTGCCTGGCGGGCTCATGGAGCTTGGTGAATCACCAGAAGAAACAGCAAACCGGGAAGTATATGAAGAGACAGGAATAAAAGTGAAAAATCTGCGATTAATTAATGTATTTTCTGGAGCGAACTACTTTACAAAATTAGCAAACGGCGATGAATTTCAATCCGTAACGACCGCTTATTATACAGATGAATACGAAGGGGATTTTGTTATGAATAAAGAAGAGGCAGTTCAGCTTAAATTCTTCCAAGTAACAGAACTACCTGAATATATTGTGGGGTCTCATAAAAAAATGATTGTTGAATATATGAAAATTATGGAAAAAAAGATATAATAATAGCGAAAGAAATACAAAAACACAGCTCTGGTTGGTAGTCCAGACGCATGATTTCGTGTCAGTAACCTTCCCCCTCCGGGATGTCCCGTATTTCTAATTTTTTAAAGGAGGGGCTGTCAATGGATTTGACAGTATATCACGATGGTCAATTTTTTGTAGGAATTATTACATGTAAAGAAAAAGGGAAGTTGTATGGGGCAAGGTATATTTTTGGAACGGAACCTTCAGACGAAGAAGTACTTATATTTGTGAACGGTTCAATGTTAGCGTATTTTCAGCACTTTGCAAAATGTGGTGTGGAATTGAAAGAAAAACAGCGTTCCAAAAATATAAAGCGGATCATACGACAAGCAGCAAAAGAAGTAAATGTAAACCGTTTTACTAAGGCGCAAGAGGCAATTAGCTTATCTTATGAACTGCATAAACAAGAAAAGAAAGTGCAATCTAAAGAGAAGCGAGAAGCTGAAAAACAAAGAAGACGCTTAATCAAAGTACAAAAAGCAAAGAAAAAACATCGTGGTCATTAAAAAAAGGTGTTAGAGCCCAGCTCTAACACCTTTTCTATACCTAAATACAAGTAAACTTACTTGTATTTCATAAACATTAACTGGTAAGATACAAATAGGTAGTTTTAGAGGAGGGAAAAGATTGATTAATTTTAACTTTTTTATGAATGATGTTGTCCGCCAAGCGCGTGAAGAGATTGTCTCTGCTGGCTATACAGAATTAACGACGCCAGAAGCAGTAGAAGAAGCGTTTCAAAGAAATGGAACAACACTTGTAATGGTAAACTCTGTATGTGGTTGTGCAGGTGGTATTGCTCGCCCTGCTGCTGCGCATTCCGTACATTATGATAAACGTCCTAACCATCTTGTAACGGTGTTTGCAGGTCAAGATAAAGAAGCAACAGCAAGAGCTCGTGAATATTTCGAAGGGTATCCACCTTCTTCTCCATCATTTGCATTATTAAAAGATGGAAAAATTGTAACGATGGTAGAGCGTCATGAAATTGAAGGTCATGAACCGATGCAAGTTATTGCAAAACTACAATCGTATTTCGAAGAGAATTGTGAAGAACTATAAAAAAAGCGAAAAGGCGGTACGTCCACAATCAAGTGGATGTGCCGCCTTTTTTATTTAGTATTAAAATTTGTGAGATATGCATGGTTGTGTTATTTTATGCATTTTTTATACATAGTAAACGGTGTTTGTACGGTTATTTTATTTATTTTTATTTTATATATTGCATAAAAATGAAAGTGCTGATACAATACAAACATCGAATAAATATTCTATTAAACTTTTAAATATACATTATTAGGGGGAAGAAATATGAAGAAATTATTATCAATATCGTTTGCACTTATTTTAATTGTAAGTATGTTTAGCGCTTGTAGTAATGGGGAAGAAAAGGCTACGGGAAAAAATAAAAAAGTACTGGTTATGGGGACTTCAGCAGATTATAAACCATATGAATACGTAGAAGCTTCAAAAAGTGATGAAATTATCGGCTTTGATGTTGATGTTGCTAAATATATCGGAAAAGAACTTGGTTATGAAGTGAAAGTGAAAGATATGGATTTTGGTGGTTTATTAGCATCTCTTAGCTCAGGAAAAGTTGATTTCGTAATGGCAGGTATGACGCCAACTGCAGAGCGTAAAAATAATGTTGATTTCACAGATATTTATTTTGTTGCGAAAAATATGGTCGTTTCTAAAAAGGATTCTAATATTAAATCTGTAGAGGATTTAAAAGGGAAAAAAGTAGGGGTACAAACAGGATCTATTCAAGAAGAGAAAGCAGCAGAATTTAAAAAACAAGTAGATTTCAAAGTTGAGGGACGTGACCGTATACCAGAAATCGTACAAGAAATCAAAGCAGGTCGTTTTGATGCTGCAATTATAGAAGACACAGTTGCTAAAAATTATTTAGAGAAAATGAAAGATTTACAAGGAATTGAAATTAAAGAAGCGCCAGAAGAAGTAGGAGCAGCAATTGCCCTTCCGAAAAATAGTGATAAAACAGCTGAATTTAATAAAGTAATTAAAAAAATGCAAGAAAATGGCGAAATGGATAAATTAGTGAAGAAATGGTTTGGCAGCGAAAAATAAGCTGCCTTTCACTTTTCTGTGAGGGGAATGAAAAGAATGAACTTAGATTTTTCAGCGATTACGCCTTCGATACCGTATATATTAAAAGGTCTAGAAGTTACTTTGAAAATTGTAGCAGTGTCAGCTTTAGCAGGATTTATTTTAGGAACGTTATTAGCGCTTTGTAAAATTGCTAGAATACGAGCATTAAATATAGCGGCAGATCTTTATACATCAATTTTCCGTGGTACACCACTTGTATTGCAATTAATGATTATTTATTTCGGTGTACCGCAAATAATTGGTTATGAAATACCGGCCTTTTTAGCGGCTGTACTAGCATTTAGTTTGAATTCAGGTGCATACATGTCAGAAGTAATCCGTGCCGGCATTCAAGCAGTTGATAAAGGACAAACAGAAGCAGCAATGGCTTTAGGAATTCCTTACGGGAAAATGATGCGAAATATTATTTTTCCTCAAGCATTAAAAAATATATTACCAGCGCTTGTGAACGAGTTTGCGACACTTACGAAAGAATCGGCTGTAGTAACAGTAATAGGAGCGACGGATTTAATGCGCCGTGCTTACATTGTAGGCGGTGAGACGTTTAAATATCTGGAACCATTACTTTTTGTTGGACTCATTTATTATATGCTAGTCATTATTCTTACATTAGTCGGGAAGGCAATTGAAGGGAGAATGAAGAAAAGTGATTAAAATTGAAAACCTTCATAAATCATTTGGAAAAAACGAAGTATTAAAAGGAATTACAACAACGATTGAAAAAGGGGAAGTAGTAGCAATCATTGGACCGTCTGGATCAGGGAAATCAACATTTTTACGTTGTATGAATGTGTTAGAAGCACCGACAAATGGTCACATTTGGATTGGAACGAAAGAAGTAACGAATCCGAAAACGAATATTATGCACGTTCGTGAAAATGTCGGAATGGTATTTCAGCATTTCCACCTATTTCCTCATATGACTGTATTAGAAAATATTACGTATGCTCCTATCAATGTAAAAGGAGTAACGAAACAAGAAGCTGAAAAGAAAGCCGAAAAACTGTTAGAAAAGGTCGGTTTATTAGATAAAAAAGATACGTATCCGAATCGTCTTTCGGGAGGACAAAAGCAACGTGTAGCAATTGCGAGGGCGTTAGCGATGGAACCAGAAGTAATGTTATTTGATGAACCGACATCAGCACTAGATCCAGAAATGGTAAAAGAAGTGTTAGAAGTTATGAAATCATTAGTTACAACAGGAATGACAATGGCGATTGTTACACATGAAATGGGATTTGCAAGAGAAGTAGCAGATCGTGTTCTCTTTTTAGATGGTGGAAAACTTGTAGAAGATAGTGCGCCAGCAGAATTTTTTGCAGCACCGAAAAGCGAGCGTGCGCAACAATTTTTACAAAAAATATTGTAATATGTAAAGGTTACGTGAATAATAAGTAGAAAAGGATGACATTGTGTCATCCTTTTTTTATACTAACTGTAAATAAGTTTATACATATAGGAGCAATGCTATGTTCAAAATTGGATACCGTACAGTAAAAACAGCAATAGGGACAGGAGCAGCAGTTTTTATTGCTCAGTTATTAGGGTTAGAATTTTATAGTTCAGCGGGTATTTTGGTTATATTATGTGTACAAAATACGAAACGGAAATCACTTCAAGTATCATTACATCGTTTTTTAGCTTGTGTATTATCAATGTTGTTCGCGTTTTGCATTTTTGAAACAATTGGATATACACCACTAGCAATTAGCATATTGTTACTTACATTTATTCCGACTGCAGTTATGCTCAAAATTCAAGAAGGTATTGTCACGAGCTCCGTTATTGTTATGCACCTGTATTCATTGAAACAAATCACATGGCTTATTGTTGGGAACGAAATTGCGATATTAACGATAGGGATTAGCGTGGCTCTATTAGTGAATATGTATATGCCGAGTAGTGAAAATAAGCTAAAAGAGTATCAGGATAAAATAGAGAGTAATTTTAAAACGATTTTGTTTGAAATGGTTGTGTATTTACGAAATCGAGAAAGTAGTTGGAGCGGGGCAGAACTCATTGAAACCGAGAATATGTTAAATGAAGCAAGAGATTTATCGTTTAAAAAACTTGAGAATGCATTTATGCGAGAAGATGATTATTATTATCGTTATTTTAATATGCGTATGCAACAATTCGAAATTTTAGAGCGAATGATACCACTAGCAGCTTCTTTATCGTGGACGTATGAACAAGCTGACATGATTGCAGATGTTGTTGAAAACATTGGTAATGCTATTAGCCCTGAGAGTACAGGCGTTATTTCCTTAAGGCAGCTTCAAGAAATGAGGGAATTATTTAGAGACATGCCATTGCCAGCTACACGCGAAGAATTTGAGATACGTGCGAAACTTGTTCAACTTGTGTATGAAATGGAACAATATTTACTCATTAAAAGTCGCTTTAAGGGAAAGGATAATATAAAAGAACTTATATAGAAGGTAGGAATTATCTATGCCGTATCTTCTCTCTATCATATTATGTCTTTCTTTATCGCCGATTTGGCCTCTTGGGGATAATCCACGTGCGGGAGATCCTTTTATTATTGTAAATAAAGCAACGAATAAATTAGCTTACATTGACGATGGAAAGATTCAAAAGGTTTTTCCAGTAGCGACAGGGAAAACGAATGAATTAACTCCAGAAGGAACTTTTGATGTTGTAATGAAAGCGAAGGATCCGTATTACATTGCGAAGGATATTCCAGGTGGATCGCCAAAAAATCCACTTGGATCAAGGTGGATTGGATTTAATGCAAGAGGAACTGATGGAAGTAAATATGGAATACATGGAACAAACCAACCGAGTTCAATTGGAAAGTATATTTCACAAGGATGTATAAGAATGAAGAAAAACGATGTGGAATATTTGTTTGATCGTATTCCAATTGGAACGAAAGTATGGATTGTGAAATCGAAAAAATCATTTCAGCAATTGGCAAAAGAAAAAGGAGCCATTGCATATGAAAAAGCCAACGAAAAGGTTGGCTTTTTCTATTGTAATAAGTTGTCTTGACATGTGTACATAACCATGCGTTAATGAGAGTATAGAAAGGTAAAGTGAAACTTTAATCAGTGGGAGGTTATTACCCGCTCATTATTAGCCCACACCAATCGGAGTAAAATTAGATAAAGGGGTTGCTCATATGTACTTGAATCCAAAACTTTCGTATATGCAGTTTTTTATGGGATTTCTATTTATTATTACATTCATATTGGCAACTTTTAATATATGTTCTTATCTTGTAGCGATTGTATGTATGGCATTACTCAATCTTACTTTTGTTATTGGGGCATTTCAGCAGAAACAATATACAAGTTTTGTAATAGCACTTGTAATGTCATTTTCCTTTAGTATTGTAGCGATTGTGCTTTATACAAAATAAACCATCTCGGTTTCGAGATGGTTTATTTTTATTGTGTGTAAAAGTAAAAAAAGGACGAACACATCGTCCTTTTTACCAAAACATACTCGCGCCAGCAAGTAATGTTGTTACAAGCATAGAAATTAGCATTACATAAATCATAACTTTTTGAGCTTTTTTATGCATCGTTATACCTCCTTGCAAATCAGTACAATATCATTGTAACGAGAAATGATATTGTGGACAAGGGGAGAGAAATGACAAAATTCGAGAAGTGCGTGTAAAGTATAACAGGAAATTTGTATGTAGGTAGAGAATATATAAAATGATGGAGTATAAGTTTTTTGTTATGCAAGCTGAAGAATGGAGATACGATGATGAAAATATACGAAACAAATCGTTTGCATTTAAGAGAAATTGATGAGTCGTATGCTGAAAAAGTTCTTCAATATTACGACAGAAATCGTGAATTTTTAAAAGCTTGGGAAGAGTATAGACCGGATGATTTTTTTACATTAGATTATCAAAAGAAAAAGTTACAAAAGGATAGAAGAGAGTTCGCAGAAGGTAAAATCATCAGGCTTTGGATTTTTAAAAAGGGTGATGATACGAAAATAATTGGGTGTATTTCATTTAATTTAATTGTTCGTGGAATTTATCAATCCTGTGTACTCAGTTATAAATTAGATAAAGCAGAGTTAAACAAAGGTTATACGACAGAAGCGCTTAGAAAAGCTATTCAAGTTGCTTTTGAAGAATTTCAATTACATCGTATAGAAGCACCTATTATGCCGCGAAACTCAGCATCTATACAAGTAGTGACGAAGATAGGCTTTCAATATGAGGGCGTGTCTAGAAAGATGTTAATGGTTAATGGAGTGTGGGAAGATCATATGCGCTGGGTATTGTTAAATGAGTAATAGAAAGCAGATGGTTATCTAGACATATAAACCGTCTGTTTTTTGTCTTGTATTTCGAAACTTTTGCGAAATTCTGTTATAATTAATAGTGTTACATACATAATGGTAGTGCAGGAGGCGCAGTCTTATGATTAATCAAGAACGTTTAGTAAATGAATTCATGGAATTAGTACAAGTAGATTCTGAAACGAAATTTGAAGCAGAAATTTGCAAAGTATTAACAAAGAAATTTACAGATTTAGGTGTAGAAGTATTTGAAGATGACACAATGGCTGTTACTGGGCATGGTGCAGGTAACTTAATTTGTACATTACCAGCAACAAAAGATGGTGTTGATACAATTTACTTTACTTCTCATATGGATACAGTAGTTCCTGGTAATGGAATTAAGCCTTCTATTAAAGATGGGTATATCGTATCAGATGGTACTACGATTTTAGGTGCGGATGATAAAGCCGGATTAGCATCAATGTTCGAAGCAATCCGTGTTTTAAAAGAAAAAAATATCCCTCATGGTACAATTGAATTTATTATTACAGTTGGAGAAGAATCTGGTCTTGTTGGTGCAAAAGCATTAGATCGTGAGCGCATTACAGCGAAATACGGTTATGCATTAGATAGCGATGGAAAAGTTGGTGAAATCGTTGTTGCAGCTCCAACACAAGCGAAAGTGAATGCAATTATTCGCGGGAAAACAGCTCACGCTGGTGTAGCACCAGAAAAAGGTGTATCTGCAATTACTATCGCAGCGAAAGCAATTGCGAAGATGCCACTTGGCCGTATTGATTCTGAAACAACTGCAAATATTGGACGTTTTGAAGGTGGTACACAAACGAATATCGTTTGCGATCATGTACAAATCTTTGCAGAAGCGCGTTCTTTAATCAATGAAAAAATGGAAGCGCAAGTTGCGAAAATGAAAGAAGCATTTGAAACAACTGCAAAAGAAATGGGTGGTCAAGCAGACGTTGAAGTAAACGTTATGTATCCAGGATTTAAATTTGCTGATGGCGATCACGTTGTAGAAGTTGCAAAACGTGCAGCTGAAAAAATTGGTCGTACACCTTCTCTTCACCAAAGTGGTGGTGGAAGTGATGCAAACGTAATTGCAGGACACGGTATTCCAACAGTTAACTTAGCAGTTGGTTATGAAGAAATTCATACAACAAACGAAAAGATTCCTGTTGAAGAATTAGCGAAAACAGCAGAATTAGTTGTTGCAATCATTGAGGAAGTAGCGAAATAATAAACAAAAAAGTGTGTAAATCAATTGTGATTTACACGCTTTTTATTTTGATTCGATTGCTTTTACAAGGCGGATAAGCCAATACAAGAAAATCCATGGCAGTATGTAAGTTGTTACTACATGTACTAGGCGAGGGAGGAAACCAGCTATGTTCATATCAAAAATAGGAAGAAGTAAATAATTGATTGCGACGATTAGTATAATTACGAGAAACGTATAATTGAGTTTATCAGTTGATTTCATAATAATCACTCCTGGTTACAAATATATCCATTTTATTTAAATTATAGTGATAAACATGATAGAAAAGAACGAGTAATTATTATAATTATTGTGCAAAATTTGATATAATAAAAGAACGAACGTTCTGATTAGGGAGTGAGTACTATGCGAGAAATGTATCCGAAAAAGGGTCGTGTTATTTTACATGTAGATATGAATTGTTTTTTCGCATCTGTTGAAATTGCTCATGACTCATCATTACAAGGAAAGCCGTTAGCGGTTGCTGGAAATGAAAAAGAAAGAAAAGGAATTATCATAACATGTAGTTATGAGGCGAGAGAATATGGAATACGTACAACGATGCCCCTTTGGGAAGCGAAAAGGTTATGTCCGCAATTAGTTGTAAGGCGTCCTAATTTTACATTATATCGCGAAGCTTCATTTCAAATGTTTCAAATCCTTTCCCGTTTTACAGAAAAAATACAACCAGTCTCAATAGATGAAGGGTATTTAGATATTACAGATTGCTACGCACTCGGTTCGCCTCTTGAAATAGCAAAGATGATTCAGCAAGCGTTATTAACAGAGTTACAGCTGCCGTGTAGCATCGGAATTGCTCCAAACCTTTTCCTAGCAAAAACAGCTTCTGATATGAAAAAGCCTCTCGGTATTACCGTGCTTCGAAAACGAGATATTCCAGAAATGATTTGGCCACTTCCGGTTGGGGCGATGCATGGAATTGGAGAAAAAACAGCTGAAAAATTAAATGCTATTCATATACAAACCATTGAGCAGTTAGCAAAAGGAAACGAACATATCATTCGCACTAAAATTGGAAAGCACGGTGTAGATTTACAACAGCGGGCAAAAGGTTTGGATGATAGGGAAGTCGATCCGAGTCAAATGGGACAACATAAAAGCGTTGGTAATTCGATGACTTTTTCAAAGGATATGGATGAAGAGAAAGAATTACTTGATATGTTAGAAAGGCTATCAAAATCAGTGAGTAAAAGATTACAAAAGCGAACTCTTGTCAGCTATAATATTCAAATTATGATTAAATATCATGATAGGCGGACAGTAACGCGGAGTAAGCAACTGAAAAATGCCATTTGGGAAGAACGAGATATTTTTCAAGCAGCCTCTCGTTTATGGAAGCAACATTGGGATGGTGATTCCGTTCGTTTGCTAGGTGTTACAGCTACTGAAATAGAGTGGAAGACAGAATCGGTGAAACAATTAGATTTGTTTTCATTTGAAGAAGATGCGAAAGAAGAACCATTACTTGCTGTCATTGATCAAATTAATGATAAGTATGGAATACCAATTTTACAACGAGGTAGTCAACTACTACGTAAGCAAGAAAAGTCTTTTCAGCAAAAATTAGAAAATAAGTTTATGTAGAAGGTGTCATGAAGCAGTACATATCATGCCCCTTTTTATTATAAAGTTTTTATAGAAAACCAATTATCTCTTTTGCACTACAAGTAAAAGAATTATTTAATAACTCAAGTGAAAAGATAATTTTAGATAAGTTTGATCAAAGAATGTATACAAATTTTGGGACGGAATATGCTGATTTGCTAAATAAGTATAAATAAAAAGCACTGTAACCAGTGCTTTTTATGATAGATTAAGAGATTGTATGATTTTCAAAAATAACAATTTCTGAACTGTTTGTTGTTGAAACACGTTGTGCATAATATGTTAAAGCTGAAGAAATATATGTGGGTAACGAATCATTTGTATGTGTTGTTGTATATTCATGGATTAACTCTTTTAAAGTCGTCCATTCTAACTGTGCTGGGTGATCAGACACGAAAGAACTTACCCAGCGATCAAATGAAGATGAAAAATCAGTTTGTAAACGAAATGCTTCTTTCATAATAAAACGCTCCCTTAACATGTAGTATTATCATTTTAACATAAAACACGAACGTTTGCTAAGTTTTTTGAGTATAACGTTCGTGATATATAGTTGTCTAGATGATTGGTTATGTAAAATCGATTTGCCATTTGAAATAACATTCCGTAAGATGGAAGGTAGATTATATAAAGAGCTGGAGGAAAGAAAGTGGAATTTGTATTTTTAGGAACTGGTGCAGGTGTTCCTTCGAAAGGAAGGAACGTTTCGGCAATTGCTTTGCAATTGTTAGAAGAACGAGGACAGACTTGGTTATTTGATTGTGGCGAGGCGACGCAACATCAAATATTACATACGTCAGTACGTCCACGCCGCATTGAAAAAATATTTATTACGCATTTACATGGTGATCATATTTTTGGATTGCCTGGTTTATTAGGAAGCCGTTCGTTTCAAGGAGGGACTACACCTTTAACAGTGTATGGACCAAAAGGAATTAAACAATTTATTGAAGTGGCATTATCAGTAAGTACGACACATGTAAAATACCCACTTGAAATTGTTGAGATAACAGAAGAAGGTACTGTGTTTGAAGATAATGAATTTCATGTGGAAACGAAAAGATTGTCACATGGTATTGAATGTTTTGGGTATCGTATTTTAGAGAAAGATATACAAGGTGCTCTTTTAGTCGATAAATTGCTGGAGATGGGTGTGAAACCAGGTCCACTCTTTAAACGTTTAAAAGATGGAGAAGTAGTTGAATTAGAAAATGGTACGATACTAAATGGAAAAGATTTTATCGGTCCGCCTCAAAAGGGAAGAATTATTACCATTTTAGGTGATACGAGATATTGTGAAGCGAGTAGAGAGCTGGCACAAGACGCTGACGTACTTGTTCATGAAGCAACTTTTGCGGCAGAAGATGAACAACAAGCGTATGATTATTTTCATTCTACATCTAAGCAAGCTGCAAGTATTGCACTTCAGGCAAATGCAAAACGATTAATATTGACTCATATTAGTTCACGTTATCAAGGAGATACATATAAGGAATTATTGAAAGAGGCAAGAGAGCTATTTTCTAATGCAGAAATAGCTACAGATTTGAAATCATTTCCAGTGGAAAGATAATAATGTTGTGAAAAAATGGTGACGAAAGGTTGCCATTTTTTTATTTCTAAAAAAAATTAAAAATAAAACTGTTATCATTTTATGCTTATATAGGATGAAACAGAAAGTTTTAATGATGTGAAGATATAGGATGAAAATACATAGTATCGATTATTTAGAAAAACTGTTATATAAGTCAGACGACATACGAGTGATACAAATAGCAAAAATGGATTTTTATTCAGAACTTTTAAAATTCAATAAAAGTAAGCGTTTTATTAAAAACAAGCTATAATGAGGACAGATTATAATTTACTGTAGGATACATGTGTTTGAGCCATTTATCATAACAAGTGAAGTTGAATAAATCGTGAGAGAGCAACATGGAAATTATAATAGGAAGGATATTACTATTATTTGTATTAAGTCTTTTTCATTTTTTAGCTTTAAGGCATCATAAGGTATGAAAGCAATGGGCGTTTCACTTGTTTATGCTATGCTTGTAAGGGGTTCTGTGTTAAACTTTGGATTGCTACAAGACTTTACCGTAGATTATCTTATATTATTTTTAAATGAAGGTAATACTAAGTTTTTTATTTAATATTATAACTGGTATTATTTCAGGATATATTGCTTCACTGTTATTCAAAAACAATCCAATTCGTATAGCGGAACAAATTCGTAATACAACTGGAAAAGCAACCGATTTGGTAGCTTAATAGAATAGTAAAAATTTTTTCATAGAGGTTTAGGGGGAGTTATGATGAAGTATCGCTCAGTATTTGATATTATTGGTCCAGTTATGATTGGTCCATCAAGTTCACATACAGCAGGCGCAGCAAGAATGGGGCAAGTTGCTCGCCAGCTGTTTCGTCATGAACCAGAAAGAGTAAGCATTTCATTATATGGATCATTTGCAAAGACGTATCGAGGGCATGGTACGGATGTAGCGTTAATTGGTGGAATATTAGGATTTGAAACAGATGACTTACGTATTCCAGAAGCGCTAGATATAGCAAAAGAGCGCGAAATTGAAGTGGAATTCATTGAAGAGGATGCAAATGCACCTCACCCAAATACAGCGAGAATTCGTTTGTATAAAGGTGAAGAAGAAATTGAAGTTGTAGCTTGCTCAATTGGTGGCGGTAAAATTGAAGTTGTAGAATTAAACGGATTCGATCTTCAATTATCAGGCACGAGTCCAGCACTACTTATTGTAAATAACGATCGCTTCGGTGCTATTGCCGCAGTAGCTTCAATCCTTGCGAAACACGAGATTAACATTAGTACAATGAGTGTTTCTCGTAAAGAAAAAGGAAGAAGAGCGCTGATGGTTATCGAAACAGATGAATTATTAGCAAATGAAGTGATTGAAGAAATAAAAGCGCAACAAAATATTTGTCAAGTAACTATTATGGAATAATTGCAGGGGGGACACACCATGTTTCGGAACGCAGCGGAACTAGTGGCGCAAGCTAAAGAACAAAATGTAAAAATCGCAGAAATTATGATTCAATGTGAAATGGAAACAAGAAATATTTCACGTGAAGAAGTAATTGCTGGTATGGAAAAGAACTTAGTCGTGATGGAGCAAGCAGTAGAACGTGGTATTCGCGGTGTGAAATCACCAACCGGTTTAACTGGCGGAGATGCTGTAAAAGTTCAAGCGTATATGAAGAGCGGAAAAGGCTTATCTGGAGATACGATTTTGGATGCAGTGAGTAAAGCTGTTGCAACAAATGAAGTAAACGCAGCGATGGGGATCATTTGTGCAACACCAACAGCAGGGTCTGCTGGAACAGTGCCAGGTGTATTATTTGCACTAAGAGAAAAATTGCAGCCTACACGTGAAGAAATGATTGAATTCTTATTTACAGCAGGAGCTTTCGGTATGGTTGTTGCGAATAACGCTTGTATTTCTGGTGCAGCGGGAGGATGCCAAGCTGAAGTTGGTTCAGCAAGTGGAATGGCAGCTGCAGCTGCAGTTGAGATGGCTGGTGGAACACAAGATCAAGCAGCTACAGCGATGGCAATTTCATTAAAGAACATGCTTGGTTTAGTATGCGATCCTGTTGCAGGACTTGTAGAAGTACCTTGTGTAAAGCGTAATGCAGCAGGAGCTGCAAATGCGATGATTTCAGCTGATTTAGCATTAGCTGGTGTAACAAGTACCATTCCATGTGATGAAGTAATTGAGGCAATGTTTAGAATCGGACAAACGATGCCAGTAGCACTTCGTGAAACAGCTGAAGGTGGACTTGCAGCAACACCGACTGGTCGCCGTCTGCAAGAAGAGATTTTTGGGAAGACTAATAACTAAAAAAGATACGTTTATAAAAAATGGAGCTCAAGTAAGATTGAGCTCCATTTCTTATTTTTCTTTTGTTAGTTGTTCTAATGTTTTCCCAAGATTATGTGATCGTTGTGTAGCCTGTGTAATACAAGAAATAAGAGCTTGTTGAAATTGGTGTTCTTGTAATACTTCAATGCCTGCTTCGGTCGTTCCACCAGGAGAAGTAATTTCCTTCCGTAAAATAGAAGGATGTTTTTCACTTGCTTTTAGCATTTCAGCAGCACCAATCATCGTCTGAAGAATAAGTGACTTTGCAACATCTTCTTTTAAACCGATTTCTTTTGCGGCTTCTTCCATCGCTTCTACTACGTAATAAATATAAGCAGGTCCACTTCCAGATAATGCAGTGACAGCATGCATATCTTCTTCCTCTACAACAGAGACGAGACCGATCGTTTCAAATAAAGCCATGGCAGTCTGAATATGTTCCGCTGTTGCATGTTTTGAAGGCGAGATAGCGGTAGCTGATTTTAAAATTGCTGCAGATGTATTTGGCATGGCGCGAATAATCGGAACATCTTTTTGAAGTAGCTTTCTAATCGAGTGAGTAGAAACACCTGCTAATAACGAAATAATAAGCAGGTTATTATGTATATATTCTTTAAAAGGGGTAATCGCTTCTGCAACATCCTTTGGTTTCATCGCTAGAAAAAGAATATTTGTATCAGTAAGTAGTTCTTTTTTATTATGTGTACCTTTGACACCGTATTTTTTATGTAGCTCCTGTAACCTTGTCTCGTTAGAACGATTACTTACGGTAATTTGTTCGCCTTTCACAACATTTGCATGTAACAAGCCACCAATAATAGCTTCAGCAATAGAGCCTGCACCGAGAAAGGAAATGTTTTGAATAGACATGATGTTCCTCCTTTAAATTGGGTTAGAAATTCTTATAAATGTACATACATTCGTTTTTTAATAGGAAACACCTCTTTTTATCTGAAAATAATGACAAATATATATAGAAGTTGTAAACTGAAGAAGTATTCATTTTTGAACCGGAAAGAGACAGGGGGGCTAAGCATGACGGCGATTCACCGAATGGAGATTCCTGTGCCATTTGCAGTTGAAACTGTGAATGTGTTTTTAGTTGAGGGGGAGACATTAACATTAATTGATACAGGGACGAATACGGAAGAGGCAAGAAATGCGTTAGAAAATCAGTTAGGTGCATTAGGATATACGATAGAAGATATTGAAACAGTAGTCATTACGCATCATCATGCGGATCATTGTGGGCTTTTAAATATATTTTCTGAGAAAACAAACATTATTGGACACCCATGGAATGAGCCTTGGATTACGCAAAATCCAGAATTTTTAAAGCGGTATCATGAGTTTTTTAGAGAGACAGCTTTGCAATTTGGTGTTCCAGCAGCATTTTTGAAAGATGAGGCGTTATTAACGACAAGAACACTGAAATATTCTTGTAATAGATCGTTAACGCATACTGTGAGAGAGGGAGATCGTATTGATTCCTTACCTGGGTTTACAGTAATCGAAACACCAGGTCATGCTTCCACTCATATTTCATTATATAGAGAATCTGATGGAATATTAATTGGTGGGGATGCTCTCATTAGTCATATTTCCTCGAATCCAATATTAGAACCACCATATGAGGGACAAACAGAAAGGGCACGCCCGTTATTACAATATAATCAAACGTTAAAGCGTTTAAGTGAAATGAATATTTCGCGCATTTTATCAGGACATGGAGAAGATGTTCTAAATGTGAAACAACTTATTGAAACGAGATTACAAAAGCAAGAAACACGTGCATTTAAAGTGCTTGATTTATTAAAGGAAAAACCAATGACAGCATTTGAAGTATGTGTAAAACTATTTCCGGTATTATATAAGGAACAATTGCCACTTACTATTTCAGAAACGGTTGGACAATTAGACTTTTTAGCATATAATCAACAAGTGATGATTGATGAATCTTCGCAACAATTGATTTATTATGCAAAGTAGGTGACAGCAATGACGGGACGTTTACAAAATAAAGTAATCGTCATTACAGGTGCTTCTAGTGGAATTGGAGAGCAAGTTGCAATGCAAGTTGCAGAGCAAGGGGCGACTCCAGTATTAATGGCTAGAACAGAAGAGAAATTAAAAGCGTTAGCAGACAAAATTAAAGAAACTTATAATACGCCTTGCTATTATTATGTATTAGATGTAAGTGAAGAGACGGAGGTACAATCTGTTTTTTCAAAGGTATTACAAGAAGTGGGACGTATTGATATATTAGTAAACAATGCGGGATTTGGTATTTTTAAAACGTTTGAAGATGCATCGATGGATGAAGTAAAAGATATGTTCCAAGTAAATGTATTTGGATTAGTAGCTTGTACGAAAGCGGTACTACCTTATATGGTAAACAGAAACGAAGGACATATTATTAATATTGCTTCACTTGCTGGGAAAATTGCGACTCCAAAATCAAGCGCATATGCAGCGACGAAACATGCCGTATTAGGGTTTACGAATAGTTTACGCATGGAGTTGTCTAGTACGAATGTTTTCGTAACAGCTATTAATCCAGGTCCGATAGATACGAACTTTTTTGAAATAGCTGATCAATCCGGTACATATGTGAAAAATATGGGACGATACATGTTAAAACCAACATATGTAGCAGAACAAATTGTAAAATCAATGAAAACGAAAAAGCGTGAAGTAAACTTACCGAAGTGGATGGGCATGGGTCCGAAACTTTATGCTCTATTCCCAGGTTTATTTGAGCGTGTTGCAGGCAAATCATTAAGCAAAAAATAGGAGATTTCCATATGGAAATCTCCTATTTTTTTATTTTCCAGTCACATAATCGTAAACGATATCCTCAACTGCCTCATATACATCAATTTTAGTATTTGAATGAATTATCGTTTGAATATGTTTAACAAGCATTTCCTGATCCTCATTTGACATAGGATTACATTGATATTGCTGAAAACTTTTTATAATCATTTTCTCAATTAATTTTTCATTCATGTTTTCCCCGCCTGTATGTACGTATGTATTGTTTTATTGTACTTGAAGTGAAATAAAAAAACTACTATGCACTATTTTTGTATAAAAATTCGGTTGTGTATATTATTTTTCTAGTAAAATTAAGTTTTGTAAGTTTATAAAATTAATAAATATTTAATTGACTCTATAAATATACAATATTATAATCATACTTAATTTAAAGAATCGATATGAGGAGGAGCATATGAAAGTCGCGATTATTGGAGCAACTGGGTATGGAGGTATTGAGTTAATTCGGTTATTAGAGCAACATCCATATTTTTCGATAGCATCTCTCCATTCTTTTTCACAAGTTGGCGAGTGTATAACAAATGTATATCCGCATCTTCGAAATATTCTTGTTCATACGTTACAAGAAATTAATGCGGAGGAAATAGAGAAGGAAGCAGAAATTGTATTTTTAGCAACTCCAGCAGGAGTATCAGCAGAGTTAACTCCAAAATTATTAGCAGTAGGTTTAAAAGTAATTGATCTATCTGGAGACTTTCGTATGAAAGATCCTTTGATATATGAACAGTGGTATAAAAGGGCAGCTGCAAAAGAAGAAGTTCTTAGTGAAGCTGTATATGGGTTAAGTGAATGGAAAAAGTCCGAGATTCAAAATACAAATTTAATTGCAAACCCAGGATGTTTTGCTACAGCTTCGTTATTAGCGATATTGCCGTTAGTACGTAGCGGCATGATTAAAGAAGATTCAATTATTATCGATGCAAAATCAGGAGTATCTGGAGCAGGCAAAACACCAACAACGATGACTCACTTTCCAGAGTTATACGATAACTTGCGTATTTATAAAGTAAATGAGCATCAACACGTTCCTGAGATTGAGCAAATGCTTGCAGAGTGGGATAGGGAAACGAAGCCAATCACGTTTAGTACACATTTAATACCGATATCACGAGGGATTATGGTTACACTGTATGCGAAAGTAAAACGAGAAATGGAAATAGAACAACTTCAAAAGTTATATGAAGAAACGTATGAACAATCGGCTTTTATTCGAATTCGCACGCAAGGAGAGTTTCCAAGTCCGAAAGAAGTGAGAGGCTCAAATTATTGTGATATGGGGATAGCTTACGATGAAAGAACAGGAAGAGTGACAGTCGTTTCTGTTATAGACAATATGATGAAAGGTGCGGCTGGGCAAGCGATTCAAAATGCAAATATAGTAGCGGGAATAGAAGAAACAACAGGTTTACAACATATGCCGCTTTATCTATAAGGGGGGACATGATGATTAAAGTAGCGTCTATTATAAAAGTAGAAAATGGTTCGATTGTAACTCCGAAAGGTTTCTCGGCAATTGGTACTGCAATTGGTTTGAAAAAGGAGAAAAAGGATTTAGGAGCAATCGTTTGTGATGTACCGGCATCATGTGCTGCTGTTTATACAACTAATCAAATACAAGCAGCCCCCTTGCAAGTAACGAAAGATAGTATAGCGGCTGAGGAGAAATTACAAGCTATTATCGTCAATAGTGGAAATGCAAATGCTTGTACAGGAATGAAAGGATTACAAGATGCTTACGAGATGCGTGCATTAGCGGCGGAACATTTTGGATTGAAAGAAAATTGCGTTGCAGTAGCTTCGACTGGTGTAATTGGTGTTCCTTTACCGATGGATATAATTCGAAAGGGAGTTGTAACTCTTATACCGACGAAGGAAGAAAGTGAAGCGCGTTCTTTTTCTGAAGCGATTTTAACGACGGATCTTATAACGAAAGAAACTTGCTATGAAATGATTATTGATGGGAAAAAAGTGACGATTGCTGGTGTTGCTAAAGGTTCAGGGATGATTCATCCGAATATGGCAACGATGCTGAGCTTTATTACGACAGACGCTCATATAGAGCATGACGTATTGCAAACGGCATTATCCCAAATAACGAATCATACATTTAATCAAATTACGGTGGATGGAGATACTTCTACGAATGATATGGTCATCGTTATGGCAAGTGGATTATCAGAAACGAGACCAATCAATATGGAACATACAGACTGGGAAGCTTTCGTATTTGCTTTACAGAAGGTATGTGAAGATTTAGCAAAAAAAATTGCACAAGATGGTGAAGGTGCTACGAAGTTAATAGAAGTAAATGTGCTAGGCGCGAAAGCGAGTGAAGAGGCAAAGAAAATTGCAAAGCAAATAATTGGTTCAAGTCTTGTGAAAACCGCAATACACGGTGAAGACCCAAATTGGGGGCGAATTATTAGCAGTATTGGACAAAGTGAAGTAGCGATTAATCCAAATACAATTGATATTACTCTTCAATCTATCGTTGTGCTGAAAAATAGTGAACCTCAAATGTTTTCTGAAGAGGAAATGAAAAAGAAATTACAAGAACATGAAATTATGATTGATGTGTATTTACATTTAGGAGAAGAGACCGGATCAGCTTGGGGCTGTGACTTAAGCTATGAATATGTGAAAATAAACGCTTGTTATCGTACATAAGGAGAGGGAAGATGAGCGATTATATTGTAGTGAAATGCGGCGGTAGTATGCTAGAGCAATTAAATGATGTGTTTTTTGATTGTATAAAGAAATTGCAGCAGAAGTATAAGGTAGTGATTGTCCATGGTGGTGGTCCAGAAATTGATACCAACTTAAAAAATTGTAATATCAAAGTAGAAAAAAGAGATGGATTACGAGTGACACCAAAAGAAGTTATGGATATGGTTCAAATGGTGCTATGCGGGAGTACGAATAAAAAGTTTGTAATGAATTTGCAAAGGCATAATTTACTGGCGGTAGGTTGTTCAGGATGTGACGGCAAATTACTTCAAGTTCAACCTGTCAGCGAGGAGATAGGATATGTGGGAGAAGTAAGCTATGTAGAAACAGCCTTACTAAAAGGATTAATAAATATGAATTATATTCCTGTTATTGCTCCGGTCGGGATTCATGATAATGAGATTTATAACATAAATGCGGATACCGCTGCAGCGGGGATTGCGGCCGCACTATCCGCAAAAGAACTCGTTTTTATTACGGATGTAGATGGGATATTACATGAAGGGAAATTGGTAAAGAAAACAGATGAGTCTGAAATTGCAACTCTTATAGAAAAAGGAGTTATTACAGGCGGGATGATTCCGAAAGTACAGGCGGCACTAGCTTCATTAAAAATGGGAGTGCAAAAGATAAGTATCGTAAATGGTACAAAAGATTTTACTGAAGATACAGGAGAATGTATCGGAACGAAGGTAACGAGAGGAGCGAGTATTGTATGACAAGTCATCTTTTTCAAACATATGGGAGAAGAACTGTTGAGTTTGTAAAGGGAAAGGGAACGGAAGTTATTGATAACAAAGGTAACCAATACTTAGATTTTACATCAGGAATTGGTGTATGTAATTTAGGACATTGTCATCCTACTGTTATGAAAGCTGTACAAGAACAACTTGATAATATATGGCATATATCTAACCTATTTACAAACAGCTTACAAGAAGAAGTCGCGTCATTATTAACAGAAAATATAGCATTAGATTATGTGTTTTTCTGTAATAGCGGAGCAGAGGCGAATGAAGCAGCATTGAAGCTAGCTCGTAAGCATACTGGAAAATCTCTCGTTGTAACATGTCTACAGTCTTTCCACGGTAGAACATTTGGAACGATGAGTGCGACAGGACAAAATAAAGTGAAAGAAGGATTTGGTCCGCTCCTTCCGTCTTTTTTACATACCCCATTTAACGATATAAAAGCGCTCAAGGAAGTAATGAATGAAGAAGTTGCGGCAGTAATGGTAGAAGTTGTTCAAGGAGAGGGAGGAGTTATACCTGCTGATCTATCTTTTTTGCAAGAGATTGAAGCATTATGTAATAAGTTCGGTTCCTTATTTATTATAGATGAAGTACAAACAGGGATCGGAAGAACAGGGACATTATTTGCTTACGAACAAATGGGAATAAATCCTCATATTGTTACTACCGCTAAAGCGCTTGGAAATGGCATTCCAGTTGGAGCGATGATTGGCCGGAAAGAAATTGGAACATCGTTTACTGCAGGATCACACGGTTCAACGTTTGGCGGGAACTATGTTGCAATGGCTGCAGCGAAAGAAGTATTGCAAGTAAGTAAAAGACCATCGTTTTTAAAAGAAGTACAAGAAAAGGGCGAGTACGTATTAGAGAAGTTGCGAGAGGAATTACAACATGTCGAATGTATTCAAAATATACGTGGTAAGGGGCTTATGATTGGGATTGAGTGTAAGCATGAAGTTACAAGTTTTATAGAAGAACTAGAAAAAGAGGGACTTCTCGTATTACAAGCAGGGCCAAATGTTATAAGACTATTACCGCCACTTATTGTAACGAATGAAGAGTTAGAACAGGCAGTATATATGATAAAAAAAGTAGTTTGTACAAAAAACGTATCAATCATATAAGGGGGAAATTTCATGTCAACTGTACAAGTACCGAAATTAAATACGAAAGATCTTTTAACACTAGAAGAATTAACGAAAGAAGAAATCATTTCTTTAATTGAGTTCGCTATATATTTAAAAAAGAATAAGCAGGAGCCTTTATTACAAGGCAAAATATTAGGGCTTATTTTTGACAAACATTCAACTCGTACGCGCGTATCTTTTGAAGCGGGAATGGTACAGCTCGGGGGACATGGCATGTTTCTAAGTGGGAAAGAGATGCAAATGGGAAGAGGAGAAACCGTTTCAGATACTGCGAAAGTATTATCGCAGTATATTGATGGGATTATGATACGTACATTCTCACACGCGGATGTAGAAGAGCTTGCAAAAGAATCGAGCATACCTGTAATTAACGGTTTAACGGATGATCATCATCCTTGTCAGGCATTGGCAGACCTAATGACAATATATGAAGAAACAAATACATTTAAAGGAATAAAATTGGCTTACATAGGTGACGGAAATAATGTATGTCATTCATTGTTGTTAGCGAGTGCGAAAGTTGGAATGCATATGACTGTTGCAACGCCTGTAGGGTATGAACCGAATGAAGAGATTGTAAAAAAAGCATTAGCGATTGCCAAGGAAACAGGAGCTGAAATTGAAATTTTGCATAACCCTGAATTAGCGGTGAATGAAGCAGATTTCATTTATACTGACGTTTGGATGAGCATGGGGCAAGAGGGAGAAGAAGAGAAATATACTTTATTTCAACCATACCAAATTAATAAAGAACTTGTTAAGCATGCGAAGCAAACATATCGTTTCTTACACTGCTTACCTGCCCATCGTGAAGAAGAAGTAACAGGCGAAATTATAGATGGACCACAGTCTATTGTCTTTGAGCAAGCTGGTAATCGATTGCATGCGCAAAAAGCATTATTAGTAAGTTTATTTAAAAATGTAGAAGAGCCTTCCTAAAAGGGAGGTTTTTTTATGTTGAAATGTCGGATGTATATTTAGTTAATTATTTCTATATCATTTATAATAAAAAGAGAAAACTAATTTTATTTTTCATATGATGTAAGGGCATACTAGGTATAAAAATATAGTTAAAGAGATGATGAGGGTGAAAACAACTAAGAAAACATATTCGTTTTTTCAGCGGATGTGGAGAATATTAAAGTTTCAATATTATAAGTTGCTTCGATCACCAGAAGGAGCAAAGAAAGTATCGTTAGGTTTTGCGATTGGTTTTGGTTTAGAGATGTTGGTTATATATACGGCATCGCTCGTCTATTTAATCTTTTATCCAATCGTTCGATTAGCAAAGGGATCTTTTCCTGCTGCAGTTATTGGCAATATTATTGGGAAAATATCGTTTCTCCCAGTAGTTTTATTTCCGCTTGCCTATGCGCTAGGGAAAATGATTTATCCATTTCATGTACAAAAAATACATCATGAACCCTTTACGATATCGGACTTGTTTTCAAGTCACATTTTTACGATATTAAAGAGTTTATTACAGAGTGAAGTGTATGTATTAATTGGAATGACGATTTTAGGAGTTGTATTTGGTGTAGTTTCATATTTCGTTGTGCATTATTTATATGAAAAGAACCGTAAGTTACGCCTGAAAAATAGAAAGAAACGAGTGAGAGAACCACTCATGCAAATATAAAGAGTGTCACATTCATTTTCTCCTTTGAATATGTTTAAGAAAAAGGGGGAGAGAATGAATGTATTATTATTACGTACCGCAAGTATATCCATATGTAAATTATCATCCGGTTTATGATATGAACAGACAATACGAATTATATCGACAACAACAATTACAGCAATTACCACAAATACCATCACAACAACCTACACAAGATCAAAAACCATATTTAACGACATGGCCATATTCAAATGTATACTATGGTAATTATTACGAATCATAAAGCTGCTTCTATTTAGAAGCAGCTTTATGCGTTGGTTTTCAAAATTAAATTTTGAATGGTTTGAAGAGAGTGAATGAGCTTTTCACGCTCTTCCTCAGATAATGTTTGGAAATTTTCTTTTAATTTGTCTAAAATGAATTGTTGATACTGATTTACTAACAATTTCCCTTCACTTGTTAGGGAAATTAAAATGACCCGTCGATCTTTTTCGCTATAATGACGCTCTATTAGTTCTTCTTGAATCAGTTTGTTTAATAGAGGTGTCATGTTAGGCCTTGAAATCGCTAGCCGCTTGCCGATTTCGGAAACTGCTAATGTGCCATTTTCATGCAGAAGCAGTAATACTTGTGTATGTGATGGCGGCATATGTCTTTGAGAAGAAAATTCTCCAGGAAGCATAAATTTGCGATAAAAAAGAGGCACTAGCGAAAGAAGATGATCAACAATACGTTCCCACTCGCGTGATTCCATATAAAGGCCCCCTTCCACTCTCATTGTAACAAAAAAGACATGTTATAAAAATAGAATTGTTTCATGGAAATTTTAATATTTGTAGGCCAGCACTTTTTTTGTAAATGAATCGGCAATAATCGTATAGCCTTTATCATTTGGGTGTACTTGGTCAAAGAGTAATTCTTTTTTATCATTTGATATTAATTTACGAATTGGTAAAACGATCGATGGTTGATTTACTTTTGAAATGGAATAAACGGATTCGTTCCAGCCATCTAAAAACATATCTGCATAACTTGCGATGGAGTCATCGAGCTGTAACGGGTTATAGAGTTCAGAAAGAATGAGTAAAGCGTCCGGATTTTGATCTCGAACTGTCTTTACAATATTTTTTACATCCGCTTCAAAGTGAGCTTTTTCTTTATTTAACATTTTAATACCATCTATAACACCGACATCACGATTTAAGCGAAATAAATTATTTCCCCCAATATTAATTGTAATTATATTTGCTGCTCTAATTTTTTGCTTTACATCTTCTGATTGAACTTTTTTAGCGAGACGGTCTGTTGTAAGACCGTTTATCCCAAGGTTTTCTACAGTAATTGGTTTATGAATTTGTGCTTCTATTTGTTTAGAGGCTAATTCAGCAAATCCACCTTGTGTCGATCCATATCCTTTGGCGAGCGAATCACCTAGTACGAGATGATAAAAGGAATCGTTTGTTTGCTTATCAATCCAACTTGGAGTAGATGTTTTTTCTGTTTTTTCTTCGGGTTCATTTTGTTTTGTCTCATCGTTCTTTTCAAAATAAGAATAAGAAATGATTAGAAGGAGGAGACAAACAATTGTTAAGATGACTTTTTTCATAAATTCATCCTCCTTGTAATTGGTAATTGTATCATATTCAGCAGTATTAACAATGTAAGGGCATATTATATGTTTATGAAAAGTTTACAATAACTTTACAGAAAATTTGTAGAAGTATGTCAAAAAATATTGACGATATGAAAGAACATTATATATGATAATGTCAGATAAGGTAAAATTCTACATAGTGGGAGCTTTATCTCACGTTAATTGCTAGTCTTCATCAATGAATCGTTTAGGGGGACTACTCGTTAGCGCAGGGTGAAATGAAAATCGTGTATCTAATAGAAGAAAAAAGGTATGTGGTTAGAGACGAATAGAAATTCATTTCATTATTCTTTGGTAATTGTATAAGGGGGATTTTTTGTGAAAAAGTCAAAAAAAATGCTAGCTGGAGCAACTCTTGCTATTGGTGTAATAGCACCACAAGTATTGCCAACAATAGCTCATGCGGATGAGAAAGCTGGGGAGAGTACAGTTAACTTACGAATTCTAGAAACATCAGATATTCACGTTAACTTAATGAATTATGATTATTATCAAACGAAAACAGATAATAAAGTAGGTCTCGTGCAAACGGCAACACTTGTTAATAAAGCACGTGAAGAAGCGAAGAACTCTGTCCTATTTGATGATGGGGATGCATTACAAGGGACACCGCTTGGAGATTATGTAGCTAATAAAATAAACGATCCGAAAAATTCTGTGGATCCTAGTTATACACATCCATTATATCGTTTAATGAATTTAATGAAGTATGACGTCATCTCTCTTGGAAATCATGAATTTAACTACGGTTTAGATTATTTAAACAAAGTGATTAGTAAAACAAAGTTCCCGGTTATTAACTCGAACGTCTATAAAGATGATAAAGATAATAATGAAGAGAACGACCAAAATTACTTTAAACCATATCATGTTTTTGAAAAAGAAGTAGAAGATGAATCAGGACAAAAACAGAAGGTGAAAATTGGGGTAATGGGATTTGTTCCACCTCAAGTTATGAACTGGGATAAAGCAAATTTAGAAGGAAAAGTTAAAGCAAAAGATATAGTTGAAACGGCGAAGAAAATGGTGCCAAAAATGAAAGCAGAAGGTGCAGATGTTATCGTTGCACTAGCGCATTCCGGTGTTGATAAGAGTGGATACAACGTTGGCATGGAAAACGCGTCGTATTACTTAACAGAGGTTCCTGGTGTAGATGCAGTATTAATGGGACATTCACATACTGAAGTGAAGGACGTATTTAATGGTGTTCCAGTTGTAATGCCTGGTGTCTTTGGAAGTAACCTAGGTATTATTGATATGCAATTGAAAAAGGTAAACGGAAAATGGGAAGTGCAAAAAGAGCAATCGAAGCCGCAACTTCGTCCGATTGCTGATAGTAAAGGAAACCCACTAGTAAAATCCGATGAAAAATTAGTTAATGAAATTAAAGATGATCATCAAGCGACAATTGATTATGTGAATACAGCTGTAGGAAAAACGACAGCGCCAATTAATAGTTATTTCTCATTAGTACAAGATGATCCTTCTGTACAACTTGTGACAAATGCACAAAAATGGTATGTAGAAAAGTTATTTGCTGAAAATGGACAGTATAGCAAATATAAAGGAATTCCAGTTTTATCTGCGGGCGCACCATTTAAAGCAGGTGGCCGAAACGGTGCTACATATTATACGGATATTCCAGCTGGAACGTTAGCAATTAAAAACGTTGCAGATTTATATGTATATCCAAATACGTTATATGCTGTAAAAGTAAATGGGGCACAAGTGAAAGAATGGCTTGAAATGTCTGCAGGTCAGTTTAATCAAATTGATCCAAAGAAAACAGAAGAACAGCCGTTAGTAAATATAGGCTATCCTACATATAACTTCGATATTTTAGATGGCTTAAAATACGAAATTGATGTAACACAACCGGCGAAATATGATAAAGATGGAAAAGTTGTAAATGCAAATACGAATCGTATTATAAATATGACATATGAAGGTAAGCCAGTAGCTGACAATCAAGAGTTCATCGTCGCTACAAATAACTATCGTGGAAGTAGTCAAACGTTCCCAGGTGTAAGTAAAGGGGAAGTTGTATACCAATCCCAAGATGAAACACGTCAAATCATTGTGAAGTATATGCAAGAAACACCAGTTATTGATCCGGCAGCAGATAAAAATTGGACATTTAAACCAATTGTTGCAGATAAATTAAATACAACATTTGATTCTTCACCAAATGCACAAAAGTATATAAAGAAAGATGGGAAAATATCATATGTTGGACCATCTGAAAATGAATTTGCTAAATATGCAATTGATATAACGAAGAAGAACGATGATGATAAGGAAACTGGTGGAGAGAATCCAACAACACCGCCAACAGGTGAAGGAAATAATGGAGGAAATCCAACAACACCGCCAACAGGTGAAGGAAATAATGGAGGAAATCCAACGACACCACCAACAGGTGAAGGAAATAATGGAGGGAATCCAACGACACCACCAACAGGTGAAGGAAATAATGGAGGGAATCCAACGACACCACCAACAGATGAAGGTAATAATGCAGGATCTGGACAAACTACAACGGATAATCAAAACTCAAAAGAAACAACAACTGTAAGTGAAAATAAAGAAGAACGTGATTTACCGAAAACAGGTACAAGTGTTGCTTCTACAATTGGAGCAGGCTTGGCGTTTGTTGGAGCGGGATTACTTCTGTTATTTAGAAGAAAGAAAGCAAATAGATAGTCGAGAAATATAAAAAAAGGATTACCGATTCAGGTAATCCTTTTTTTATATTATGACATTGTAACTGCTTTTTCTTTCTTCCATGAAAGTCCAAATCCAGTAAAGCCGACGATAATTGTTAAGACCGGGCACGCTAAACAGAAAATTGCGAATGGAAGGTAATCAAATGTCGGAACGCCAAGGACGTTCGATAAGAATACACCACTTACACCCCATGGTACGAGCGGGTTAATAACTGTACCAGCATCTTCTAATACGCGTGATAAATTGCGACGTTCTAAACCAACTTCATCGTATTTTTTAGCAAATGCTTGTCCTGTTAAAACGATGGATAAGTACTGCTCACCAAGTAAGAAGTTTACACCAATTGCAGTTGAAGCAGTAGAAATAATTAAGCGTGTGCTATTTTTTACGAAGCTAGAGATGATATTCATTAGCTGCGTGATAATACCCATTCCTTGTAATAACCCTCCCATACAAAGAGCTAGGAAAATAAGGGCAATCGACATCATCATGCTTTGTAGACCACCACGAGATAGTAAGCTATCAATGTCTTTAATACCAGTTTTAGAAACGTAGCCGTCTTGCATGATTTTCATTAAATCAGCTAAAGAAGTGCTAGGTTTAAAAATAAAGAGAATAATAATTCCTACCACAATTCCTGCAAGTAATGTTGGAACGGCTGGAACCTTTTTAAATGCGAATAGGAACAGTAATAAAATTGGAATAAGTGTAACGATAGAAATCGTTGCATTTTTTTCTAATGTGCTAATAAAGTTAGTGAAGTCAACGTCTCCACTAGTACCGCCTCCTAAAATGAAAAATGCGATAAAAGCAATAATGAAAGCTGGAACTGTTGTCCAAAGCATGTTACGAATATGCTCAAATAAATCTACACCCGTAACAGCAGGAGCTAAGTTAGTTGTATCAGATAAAGGAGACATTTTATCTCCAAAGAATGCACCAGAAATAATTGCACCAGCGATTAGAGCCGGGTCGTATCCGAGAGCGCTACCCATGCCCATAAAGGCAAGTCCTACAGTTGCGGCAGTTGTAAAGGCACTACCGATACTTGTTCCAACAATTGCACAAACAACAAAAACAGTCGGAACGAAAATCTTTGGAGATACAAGCTGGAAGCCGTACACCATTAAAGTTGGAATTGTTCCAGCAGCGATCCAAACACTAATTAATACGCCTACAAGTAAGAAAATAAAAATAGATGGAATACCAGCTGAAATACTACTGATCATCCCTTTTTCCATAGTAGACCAAGAGATTTTTTTCATAAATCCAAATGCTAATAAAAGAACGATACCAAATAAAATTGGGATGTGTGGTGAAACTTCTAATTGAATAACACTAAAGCCAATACAGAAAAAGATAAATAATGTTAAAAGAACAGATTCAATTTTTGAAACCATTGTTTTCCCCTCCTAAGTAATCTAAAATAGCTCTTTTTTATATAAAATTCGCCAAAATTGTCTATTTCCTTCTAAAATTTAGAATTTTGTGACAAATTACCGGTAATTGTTGATCCTTCAATATGATACGGAAATGATTGGATAAAAAAACGTCCCTGCATATAATTATGCAGGGACGAAGAAATCGCGGTACCACCCTAGCTTGTGAAATGAATGTATCACAAAATAAAGGGTCGTATGATATGCGCTAATAAAATAAAAACGCCCCTGCAATATATGCAGGGACGAAAAATTCGCGGTACCACCCTAAATTGTGAAACAGTTTCGTTTCACCACTCTTTAGATATAACGGTCTATAACCGTCTTTCACTACTCCTTACGTTTCGCAAAAGAAGCTCCAGGGGGTAATTCATAATTCGCTCTGTACTGGTTCGCACCGACCACCAGCTCTCTGAAATCAGAAATCGAAATACTACTAAATCCTATCAATGCCGATTCATATGATGTTAGTTAAATTTTTAACATATATTCATCATACATGTCAATAAAAATGTGTAATATTTTTTTAGGGAAATAAAGGTTAAATGTTTTTAATGTTCTAAATTTGTACGTTATAATGAATTTGAAAGGGGAGGAAAGAGTGAAGAAAAAAATAATTCTTTTTACCACCTTACTAGTCATTGGCGGAAGTGCTGGAATTTACACAGCTTTTGCAGCTGAATCAGAGCAGGCGAAGCAAAAGCAAATCCAGCAATCAGAAGTGAAAAAAGTGAAAGAAGCGGAAGAGAAGAAGTCGATGGAAAAAACAGCTGTGAAACTAGGAGTTTCTACTGATGGGAAAACAAAAGAAGAAATTACGAAAGAAGTAGATAAGGCTAGATTTGAGCAGCGTCATGATTTATTAATTGAGCATGCTAAACAACTTGGCATTGATACAGAAGGCAAAAAAGATGAAGAGATTATTTTAGAAATCGGAAAGATACAACACGGAAAGTAGAACAACTTATCGTATGATAAGTTGTTCTTTTTTAAGAACTTTTTGATTTAAAAATAATTGACAGTAATTTAGATTTAATGTTAACTATATTTATAAACAAGTTAACATTAGGGGTGACAATTGTGACTTTTAGTAAGAGTACGACTGACAAACCATCTTATACATATGAAGAGTTATCGAAAAAAAGTAAAGCCTATGTATGGCACCCATTTACACAAATGAAGGATTATTTAGAAGAAGATCCTGTCATTATTGAACGTGGAGAAGGGCGAAAGCTATACGATGTAAATGGAAATGAATATTGGGACGGTGTTTCGTCTATTTGGTTAAATGTTCATGGGCATCAAGTGCCGGAACTAGATGAGGCAATTCGTGAGCAATTAAATAAAATTGCCCATTCTACTATGTTAGGACTCGCTAACGTTCCATCTATTTTATTAGCAGAAAAAATAATCGAAGTTGTACCAGAAGGTTTGAAGAAAGTATTCTATTCCGACTCCGGTTCTAGCGCTGTTGAAATTGCAATTAAGATGGCATTTCAATATTGGCAGCATAAAGGAAAACCGAAGAAACAAAGATTTGTAACATTAAAAGAAGCGTATCACGGTGATACAATTGGAGCTGTTTCAGTAGGAGCAATAGACTTGTTTCACCAAGTGTATAGTTCACTTTTATTTGAGGCAATTAAAATGCCTTATCCATATACATATCGTTCTCCTTATGGAAATAATAAGGAGGAAATTGTGAAAAAACATTTAGAAGAAATGGAAGAGCTGCTGAAAGATAAACATGAAGAAATTGCAGCGATTATTGTAGAACCTTTAATGCAAGGTGCTGGCGGTATGATTACAATGCCAAAAGGATACTTAAGAGGACTACGTAATTTATGTACAAAATATAACGTTTTATTTATTACAGATGAGGTAGCGACTGGGTTTGGGCGTACCGGGAAAATGTTTGCATGTGAACATGAAAATGTAACGCCGGATATTTTAACAGCCGGAAAAGGTTTAACAGGTGGATATTTACCAGTTGCAATTACCGTAACGACAGATGAAATTTATAATGCCTTTTTAGGAGACTATGAAGAACAAAAAACATTTTTCCATGGTCATAGTTATACAGGGAATCCGTTAGGGTGTGCGGTAGCAATTGCGAATCTAGAACTATACGAAAAAACAAATTTAATAGAAGAAGTGGCACGTAAAACAGAATATGTGGCGACGCAATTAGAAGAGCTCTTTGCATTTAAACATGTAGGGGATATTCGTCAGTGTGGGTTAATGGTTGGAATTGAACTTGTGAAGAATAAGGAAACGAAAGAAGCGTTTGAATGGACAGAGAGAGTCGGTGTTCAAGTATGTAAACGCTCAAGAGAGTTGGGCATGATTTTGCGGCCGCTTGGCAACACGATTGTATTTATGCCTCCGCTTGCTTCTACAATTGATGAGATTGATGATATGTTACGTATTTTATATAAAGCAATCTCGGATGTTACGGGGGGAGAAGGATGAGCGGTTTTTTCATAACAGCAACGGATACTGAAGTGGGGAAAACTGTAGTTGCAGGTGCATTAGCAGGTGTATTTAGAGAATTAGGATATAACGTAGGGGTATATAAACCGTTGCAAAGTGGACATGTTGCATCGAATCCAGAGGGAGATGCAGCAAGGTTAAAAGTATTATCAGGTGTATCGACAAAAGAAGATGAAATTTGCCCTTATTCTATTGAAGAACCACTTGCTCCGAGACTTGCCATGAAAAGAGCTGGAAGGACAGTAACGTTAAAAGACATTATTCACCACTATAATGAACGATTGAAAGAGTTTAATAGCCTACTTGTAGAAGGTGCAGGTGGATTAGCTGTTCCATATACAGAAGACGCTTTAGTAATTGATTTCGCAAAAGAATTACAGCTCCCTCTTATTGTAGTAGCGCGTCCTACATTAGGAACAGTAAATCATACAGTTTTAACGATTGATTATGCAAAGGCACATGGCTTAACAGTAGCAGGTGTCATTTTATCTGGCTGCAAAGAATGCGAAATGGAAAGGGTACAAGAAAATAAAGTAATGATTGAAGAGCTAAGTGGGGTACCGGTTTTAGGCTTATTACCATTCTTTGAAGGTGAGTTTACAAAAGAAGAAGTCTTGGAAGCTGCTAAAGAATATATAATGATTTCAAAGTTAGAGGAGTTCATCCGAAATGAATCAAATGTGGCGCACACATCTTCAATCTAAATTACAACAATTACATGAGCAAGGGCAGTATCGCAATTTGCATGTAACAGAGCAAGCAGAAGAGACATGGCTTATTCGAGATGAGAAAAAGATGCTAAATTTAGCGTCAAATAATTATTTAGGGTTAGCTGGAGATGTGAGGTTAAAAGAAGCTGCTATTGCGTGTACAAAAGAATATGGAACTGGTTCGACTGCCTCTCGTCTCGTTGTAGGAAATTATCCATTGTATGAAGAGGTGGAGAGAAGTATATGCAACTGGAAAGATACTGAAAGAGCATTAATCGTAAATAGTGGGTATACAGCGAATGTAGGGGTAATATCTTCTTTAGCCTGTCGTCACGATATTGTATTTAGTGATAAATTAAATCACGCAAGCATTGTTGATGGAATTATATTAAGCGGGGCAGAACATAAAAGGTATCGGCATAATGATTTGGAGCATTTAGAGAAGTTGTTGAAAACAGCATCTCCTGAAAAGCGGAAATTAATTGTAACTGATACTGTTTTTAGTATGGATGGTGATACTGCGTATTTGAGGGAGTTAGTGCAGCTAAAAGAGAAATACGGGGCAATCATTATAGTTGATGAAGCGCATGCGAGTGGAATATATGGAATCGGCGGAGCTGGATTATCTCATATAGAAAAAGATCTTGCTCAAAAAATTGATATACATATGGGGACGTTTAGCAAGGCTTTAGGGTGTTATGGTGCGTATTTGACAGGTGATGCAATTTATATAGAGTATTTACAAAATATGATGAGAAGCTTTATTTTTACTACTGCTTTACCACCAGGGACTTTAGGAGCGGTACAAAAAGCAATTGAAATTGTGAAAGAAGATAATGAAAGAAGAGAGAGACTTATAGAGAATGGAGCTTATTTCAGAAACCATTTACGAGAAGCTGGTTTTGATATTGGGAATAGCTCAACTCATATTGTACCGATTGTGGTCGGTTCAAATGAAACAGCTTTACGGTTTAGTAAAGGGTTACAAGAGGCAGGTATTGCAGCTATTGCAATTCGTCCGCCAACTGTACCAGTCAATAGTTCTCGAATTCGCTTTGCAGTTACATCACAACATACAATAGCTGATTTGAAATGGGCTATTCAGCATATTATACGCATTGGTAAAGAAGAGAGGTTTTTAGTATGAAAGAGCTAAAGATTATTTTTATTTCTGGGTGGGGAATGGAAGAAGGTGTTTGGACTTTAGTTCTGCCGTATTTTAAAGGATATTCTGTTCAATGTATCAATTGGCGTAACGTGAAAGAACAAAGTGAATTTGCGGGGCGAATAATAGATGTAGCAAAGGATGAAAATGTAATTTTAGTTGGATGGTCATTAGGAGCGTTAGCGGCAGTTCAAGCTCATAAAAAGATTAAGGCAAAAGGTATTGTACTAATTGGTGGTACTGCCAAATTTACAAATACGAGCGACTATACGAGTGGATGGAATGCTTTGCATGTGGAACGGCTGAAAAAGAATTTGGCGAGAAAGAAAGAAGATACGCTCAAGCGGTTTTATGAAAATATGTTTACGAAAGATGAGCTAAAAGAGAATAAAAACTTTGAAGACATTGTAGACCGTTTTAAAGGTGATTCTATTCAGTCTTTACAATTAGGTTTGGATTATTTAATAGAAACAGATATGAGAGAAGAACTGAAAGAAGTGAAAGTACCTATACTACTTATTCATGGGGAGAAGGATGTAATATGTCCATTGTCTGCAGCGCGTAGTATGGCTGAAAATGAGACTGCCATGCTCAAGGTAGTAAGTGAGGCTGGACACGCATTATGCGTGACGAATTTCGAATATTGCGGAAATGAGATAATTCAATTTGTAGAGGGGATACGACATGATCAACAAAACGTTACTACAAAAACGGTTTAACGTGGCAGCTGTATCCTACGATCAATATGCAAATGTACAAAAAAAGATGGCACACTCATTACTTTCTATATTGAATCGGCGATATAGTGCAAATTCATCGATACGTATTTTAGAACTTGGATGCGGGACAGGATATGTTACAGCGCAATTATCAAACTTATTTCCGAAAGCGCATATTACAGCTGTTGATTTTGCTGAAAGTATGATCGCAATTGCGAAAACTAGACAAAATGTGAAAAATGTAACGTTTTACTGTGAGGATATCGAAAGGTTACGACTAGAAGAAACATATGATGTCATTATTTCAAATGCCACATTTCAATGGCTAAATGATTTAAAACAAGTGATAAGAAATTTATTTGATCATCTGTCTATAGATGGGATAGTACTCTTTTCAACGTTTGGACATGAAACATTTCAAGAATTGCATGCTTCGTTCCGGCGGGCGAAAGAAGAAAAAAATATACAAAACGAAACATCGATTGGGCAACGTTTTTATTCGAAAAATCAGTTACGACATATATGTGAAATAGAAACAGGGGATGTGCATGTTTCTGAAACATGTTACATAGAGAGTTTTACAGAAGTTAGGGAGTTTCTGCATTCTATTCGAAAAGTAGGAGCGACTAATAGTAATGAAGAACCATATTGCCAAAGTCCCTCACTCTTTCGCGCAATGCTTCGCATATACGAAAGAGACTTCACGGGAAATGACGGGATAATGGCAACGTATCATGCTTTATTTGTGCATATAACAAAAGAGGGGAAGAGATGAAATGAAACAAGTACAAACAAAAAGGGATTGGAACAAACTTGCATACGACGTAGTAGAAGAGAAAATGATTACGAAAGAAGATGCAATAGCGATATTAGAAGCTGACGATACAGAGATTTTAGAAATTATGAATGCGGCTTATATTATTCGCCATCATCACTTTGGTAAGAAAGTAAAATTGAATATGATTATTAATACGAAGTCTGGATTATGTCCTGAAGATTGCGGATATTGTTCTCAGTCTATTATTTCAGAGGCACCGATTGATAAATATGCATGGCTAACGCAGGAAAAGATTGTAGAAGGAGCACACGAAGCGATTCGCCGTAAAGCGGGTACATATTGTATTGTAGCATCTGGTCGTCGCCCAACAGATAAAGAGGTGAATCACGTAATTGGAGCAGTTAAGGAGATTCGTGAAACGACAGATTTAAAGATTTGTTGTTGTTTAGGTTTCTTAAATGAAGATCAAGCAGGACGTTTAGCAGAAGCTGGTGTACATCGTTATAACCACAATTTAAATACACATGCAAATAATTACGAAAGTATTTGCTCCACTCATACGTATGACGACCGTGTTGATACGGTTCAAAAGGCGAAACAAGCGGGTATTTCACCATGCTCTGGGGCGATTTTTGGAATGGGGGAGACAATAGAAGAGCGTGCTGAAATTGCATTTGAATTACAACGTATAGATGCAGATTCAATTCCATGTAATTTCCTTGTTGCTGTAAAGGGTACGCCGCTTGAAGGGCAAAAGGAGTTAACACCAGTAGAATGTTTAAAAGTGCTGGCGATGATGCGCTTTGTAAACCCAACGAAAGAAATTCGTATTTCAGGAGGACGTGAAATCAATTTACGTTCTGTACAGCCAATCGGTTTATTTGCAGCAAACTCTATTTTTGTTGGAGATTACTTAACAACGGCTGGACAAGAACCGACTGCAGATTGGGGTATGATTGAAGATTTAGGATTTGAGATTGAAAAATGTGCGTTATAAGATAGAGGAAAAAGCAAACTTGTAAAAGAGTTTGCTTTTTTTGTAAATAAAATGTAATAAAAAGCTGTTAACACTTGATATGAACGGATTTTGAGCGAAAAAAAGAATTTTGGTGGACGAATTTTCCAAGCGCCAATTGTACATAGTAAATATGTAATTTATATTGGGTTGGAGGATTTTACATGCACAAATATATATTAGCGATTATGACTTGTCTCATTTTACTAAAAGCAATAAGTGCTGATCCAGTTAAGGCCGCTGAAAATCCTGAACAAAAAGAGATGCAACAACGAATTGAACAACATTTTCGAACGAAAGCTGAACATTTTGGATTGAAAACAGAAGGGAAAGATTTAAAGGAAGTACGAAAAGAAATTACTATTATAGAAGAAGCGAAGAAAAGAGAGAATGTATGGAGAACAGCACAAACTCTTCATATACAAACAGAAGGAAAAACAATGAATGAATTAATAAAAGATGTACGGAAAAAAGTAAAGAAATAAAAAAGAGGCCGCAGCCTCTTTTTTTATGCCCATTGTTTTGATAAGTGAGCCATTTCAATCGCAGCAACGGCGGATTCGTAGCCTTTATTACCAGCTTTCGTGCCCGCGCGTTCGATCGCTTGCTCAATCGTTTCTGTCGTCAATACACCGAAAATAACTGGGATGTCGGTTTGTAGTGATAAAGATGCAACACCTTTTGCTACTTCATTACAAACATAATCGTAATGTGTTGTAGCACCGCGAATTACAGTACCTAACGTAATAACAGCATCATACTTCCCGCTATTCGCCATCTTTTTAGCGATTAAAGGAATTTCAAATGCGCCAGGAACCCAAGCAACATCAATATCCGTTTCTTCTACACCGTGACGCTTTAATCCGTCTAAAGCGCCGCCAAGTAACTTACTTGTAATAAATTCATTAAAACGTCCAACAACAACCCCAACTTTTAATCCTGTACCAACTAAATGACCTTCGAATACCATAATAAATCTCTCCTTTAATTATAAGTTTAATAAATGTCCTAATTTGTTTACTTTCGTTTGTAAATACGCTTTATTCTCTTCTTTTGCTGGCATTTGCAACGGTACACGCTCCGTAACTTTTAAATCGTAACCTTGTAAGCCAGCAATTTTTCTTGGATTATTCGTTAATAATCGTAAATGTTGTAAACCTAAATCTTTTAATATTTGAGCGCCAATACCGTAATCACGCAAATCAGCTGGGAAGCCAAGCTTTTCATTTGCTTCTACAGTATCGAAGCCTTCTTCCTGTAACTTATAAGCGCGAAGCTTATTAAGAAGCCCAATGCCTCGTCCTTCTTGTCTCATATAAAGAAGAACGCCTTTTCCTTCACGCTCAATTTGAGCAAGTGCAGCATGGAGTTGTGGTCCGCAATCACAGCGGCACGAGCCAAATACATCTCCTGTTAAGCACTCTGAATGAACGCGTACAAGTACAGGCTCACCTGTTGAAATATCACCTTTTACGAGTGCGATATGTTCTTTCGTATCTAATGAGTTAGAATAGCCAATTGCATGGAAAGTACCGAAATCTGTAGGTAATGTAATTTCCACTTCTCTCGTCACAAGTGTTTCATGGTGGCGGCGATAAGCAATTAAATCTTCTATTGTAATCATTTTTATATCAAATTGTTTTGCGCACTGTAGTAAATCAGGTACGCGTGCCATCGTACCGTCTTCATTAATAATTTCGCAAATGACGCCAGCTGGTTCTGCTCCGCAAAGCTGTGCTAAATCGACAGCAGCCTCTGTATGACCTGCACGGCGCAGGACACCGCCTTCTTTCGCGATTAATGGAAAGATATGTCCAGGACGATTGAAATCAGTACCTTTTGATGCAGGGTTTAACAATTCTTGTATCGTAGTTGCACGTTCGTGAGCGCTAATCCCTGTTGTGGTAGAAACATGGTCAATGCTCACTGTAAATGCAGTATGATGCGAATCTGTATTATGAGATACCATTGGTTCTAGTTGTAGGCGTTCTGCGTATTCTTCCGTAATCGGTACACAAACGAGACCGCGTCCATGTGTAATCATAAAATTAATCGTTTCTGGCGTAATATACTCTGCTAAAGCGATAAAATCGCCTTCGTTTTCACGGTTTTCATCATCACATACGATAACGACTTTTCCTTGTTTTAAATCTTCTAGAGCTTCTTCAATACGATGAAACATAATGCTTCCCCCTTATAGAAATCCGTTTTCTTGTAAAAAGCTTTCGGTCATTGAACCTTTTCGTTTTACAGGCTTAGTAATAAAGCGTTCGATATATTTACCAATCATGTCACACTCAATGTTTACGATGTCACCGGCATTCTTTTCTCCGATAACAGATTCGCTTACTGTGTGCGGGATGAGTGAGATTGTAATGGAAGATTCGTCTATATCAAATATTGTCAAACTCGTTCCATCAACAGCAATGGATCCTTTATGCAAACAATAGCGTAGCAGTTCATCCGAAATAGCTATTTTGTAATAGATGGCATTATAGTGTTGTTTTTTGTTTAATATCGTCCCGATGCCATCAATATGTCCTGAAACGAAATGTCCACCGAATCGTCCGTTTGCAGCCATAGCTCGCTCTAGATTTACTTTAGAGTGTGATTTGAGCAGGCGAAGTGATGTTGATTTCATCGTTTCGGGCATTGCATCAACTGTAAATGAAGTAGGTGTAAAGCTCGTTACAGTTAAGCAAATACCGTTAACCGCTATACTATCGCCTAAATGAACATCTGATAAAATTTCATTTGCATGTATCGTTAACTTCATTGCCTCCCCGCTTTGTTGCATATTTGTTATCGTTCCTAATTCTTCTACAATTCCTGTAAACATTTCGTCACCTCGTTTCGGGCATTCGCAACGATTTTTATATCATCGCCAATTTGTTTCATCTCTTGAATTTTTAAGGAAAGCGCATCTTGTAATTTTGAAAAACCATTTCCGCCAAATAAAGTAGGGGCATCTTTCCCGCCAATTAACTTTGGACTTATATAAGTTACAATTTCATTGAAATTATTTGTTTGTAAGAAACTTGCATGAACCGTTTGACCACCCTCAACGAAAAGAGATAGGATTTGTTTTTCGCCGAGTAGGTCTAAAACATCTTGAATTTCAATTTGTTTCGTTTTCATTTGGAATATAGCTATATTTTTAGATTCAAAAGAAGCTATTTTCTCTTTATTTACACCCTGACCAACCATAATCCATGTCGGTGCTAAACAATCTGTTATGACATGAGAAGATGGTGGCGTTTTTAAATGAGTATCTAAAATAACGCGTATAGGATTTTTACCCCCATTAGGAATTCTTGTTGTTAAATGCGGATTATCAGCTATAACTGTATTCACTCCAACAAGAATTGCATCGTGTGTATGGCGATATTGATGAACATCAGCTCGTGCTTCTTCACCTGTAATCCATTTACTGTCACCAGTTACAGTTGCTATTTTTCCATCTAAGCTCATCGCTGTTTTTATTGTTACAAATGGGCGTTTCGTTTTCATGTAGTGAAAAAAGTAGCGATTTAATAAAACTGCTTCTGCTTCAAGGACACCGGTAGTTACTTCGATTCCAGCTTCTTCTAATCTCCTTTTTCCATTACCAGAAACGAGAGGATTGCAATCAAGAGTAGCAATTACAACCCGTTTGACTCCTTTTTTGATGAGCAAATCACAGCAAGGTGGTGTTTTTCCAAAATGGCTACATGGTTCAAGTGTGACATAGACTGTAGCTCCTTTTGCTTTTTCACCAGCCATATGAAGAGCATGAACTTCTGCGTGTTCTTTACCAGCACGTAAATGAGCTCCCATACCGACGATGTTTCCACCTTTTACAACAACAGCACCAACCATAGGATTTGGACTTGTTTGTCCTGATGTTCCTACTGCTAACTGCAGGGCAATCCTCATATATTCTTGATCTGTCATTTTCTTCACCTCTCCTAAAAAAATCAAAAAACCCCAAGGATTTTAATATCCTTGGGGTTTGGGAGACGTGATTTCTAGAAATATAGTCCGAATACGAAAGCATAGGAAAGAAACCTAACGATAATCCATATTTCTGCATAAGGAAAAAACCTAGCAAAATATCGGATTTTTTAAACGCTAGTTGTCTCTTTTTATTTCAGTATAAAAAATGAGTATAGAAAACAAAACATATATAAAGAATCAAAATGAATCTTTAAAAATATGCATACTGAAATAAAAGTGTATTCACTATATAAAAAACTAGAAACATATCCTTCTCCCATCCAGACTATACTGTCGGCCCTAGAGTTTCACTAGATCCACCGTTTTCGAGTTGAAAACGGGTCACGGACTTAGAAGCGCTCGCTTCATCACCGCCGGTTGGGAATTTCACCCGACCCCGAAGGATGCTGTTTGGTCAAATTATAGCACAAAAAAAATAAAAGGCTAGTAAAAAGTATTCGAATGTGAAGAATTGTGTGAAAATATATGTAGGCTGGAATGGAGACAAAAGTATTAGAAATATTGTAAGGAGAAGGGATATAGCGGAGTCGATAAAAAGAAAAAACATGCACAAAAAAATGTGCATGTCACATGTGAAATTATTCTGCCTCTGGTGCTCTAACAACAGACTCGAACTTACCTTTATGCGAAGCATCACAATAAGGCATATTTTTTGATAAACCACAGCGGCATAAAGAAAATGCCGGTTTTGCTGGGAATACATTCCCTTGTGAGTCGACTAATTCCACGTCCCCTGTAACGCGAAAAGAGCCATTGTCATTTACTTTAATTTGTACTTTTGCCAACACTATCCCTCCTTCCCAAACGCTTAATTCCATCATATAATCAAGGGAAGTACTTGACAATATAAAGTGAAACTTTAATTAGTGGGGGGGCATCTCACTGATTATTAGTTGAACCAATCGGGCTTTTAGGGGCAGTTACTATCCCACCTAACTTCTTTGATTCAGCCGAGTTTTGAGGTAGGATTTTTACTGCCCGCAAATAGCGGGGCAAAAAGAGCACTTTGTTCGAAAGAGAAGAGAGTGTTATAATGTTTTTTATAACTGACTAGAGTAAGGTGACGAAAGATGGATAAACAATTACGTACATTACGAAATATTGCAGATGAGCGCACGTGGGCATCATTTTTGAATGATAATCATCCATATAGTTTGTTACATTGGTCCATTGCAGGTGTAGGACAAGAATCGAAGGATGTTTGGTTACTTCAAGATGAAGTAACATTTCAAACGACAGAATTTCCAACGTTAGATGATGCAATGCAATGGATTTCTGAAAATATGGAACAAGTTACAGACGTTTTAGCGCAATAAAAAAACAGGCTTATGCAAGCCTGTTTTTTGTTTCTTTCACATATGTGTTTAAAAATTGATCGACGGCTGCTTCATACTCTTCTTTATTTTCGTTATAAGAGCAAGCATGTGCACCGTGTTCTGCAATATAAAGTTGCTTATTATTTTCTTTTGCTTCATATAGCGCTTTTGTCATATCAGCTAAAATATAATCGTCATCTTTACTATGAATAAAGAGAACGGGATTGTTAATGTTTTTTATACAGTCGATTGGTGAAACTTCACGAATTGTATAACCGTCACGAACTTTTAAAAATGCGTTTGCTAAAGGTAATAAAGGCCATTTTGGTAAATGGAATTCCACTTTTAAACGGTGCTGTAATTGCCCGTAAAAATCAGAGAAAGGACAATCCGCAATATAAAAATCAGCACCATCTTCTACAAGTCCTGCGTATTGAAGAAGTGTTGCAGCTCCCATAGATTCACCATGAATACCAAGGATTATATTTGTGCCAAAACGACTTTTTAGCCAATCAACTACAGATTTTAAATCATGTTTTTCATAGTATCCATAGCTTGTTGTTTTTCCGCCAGTTTTACCATGACGACGATGATCATAAATAACGACATTATATCCTTTGTTTAAAAATAACTGTGCATATTTTACAGAGTTCATTTTATTTACAGTTACGCCGTGACAAAAAACCATAAACTTATTGGAATGACCAGCAGGAATGTAATATCCGTGAAGATCATATCCAAATTGCGAAGGGATATGAATTTCTTCTTTATGAAGAGCATCAAAATCCTCTAAACGAAAATGTTTTTTCGTTTCTCTTTCGAGTACTTCTTCCTCTGTTTTTTTCTTTAAGTACATCACTTTATTTGTAAAGAAAATCCCAAGGGCAGTTATCGCACCTAGTATAGTAAACAATGCTGCAAAAAAACGTTTCATACTTTACCTCATCCTCCAAATACCGTTACATGTGATACACTTACATTGTATCACAATGATAGAAAAGGGGAGAAATAGGAAATGCTGCATATACAAAAAATTACGCCAGCGATGAGAGAAACAATCCGAATGTTCATGTGTGAGAACTGGGGAAGTTCATTGATGGTTTCGCGTGGGAAGAGGCATCAGTTAGAAGGGTTGCCAGGGTTTATTGCGCTATCAGATGACAGAATAATCGGAATTATAACGTATGAAGTGACAGGAAATATGTGCGAAATTGTATCGTTAGATAGCTTTGAAGAAAGAAAAGGAATAGGGACGAAGCTTGTGGATTGTGTATTGCAAGTTGCAGAAGAAGAGCGGTGCAGGCAGGTTTGGCTTATTACAACAAATGATAATATGAATGCGTTACGTTTTTACCAAAAACGTAATTTTGTGATGACTCATTTATATGTGAACGCAGTGGATGAAGCACGAAAGATAAAGAAAGAAATTCCGCGTATTGGGTACGATAATATCCAAATTTTACATGAAATTCAATTAGAGTATCGTTTAACGAAATGATGTAACAATTTTCAGAAATATAAGTTATTAATCTTGACGAATATTAGAATATAGGTTACCGTAAAATTGTAATCTATTACCATATTAAGGGGTGACGATGTGGCAACTATACGTGATGTTGCAAAATTGGCAGGTGTTTCAGTCGCAACCGTTTCACGAGTTATTAATGAAAAAGGATACGTTCATGAGGACACAGTAAAACAAGTAAAGGAAGCAATTGAAGAATTACGTTATAGGCCAAATGTTACAGCGAAGCCATTGTTTAAACAAGATTCAACGATAATTGCATTACTTGTAGATAATTTATATGACCCATCAAACATCACTTTGCTACATTGTATTGAGGAAATAGCATATAAAGAAGGATATCAAATCATTGTTTGTAATATAGAGAATAAAGAGAGATACATACGTATGTTGGAGGGAAATAACGTTGCAGGTGTTATTTTGACAAAATCCGTTTTTAAAAGTATAGGAGAAATTCCACTTCCGTTCGTTGTGATTGATGAAAAAAACTCCCATGCAAATTATTATGAAAGTGGACAAAGAGCGGTTTCTTTATTAAAAGAGAAAGGCTGTCACTTTCTTGCTTATTTCAGTGAGGGAGAAGATAGTGAAGAAATGGAAGAGCACATATCAGGATTTTTAGATGCTGTTTGGGAGGAAGGAATCTCTTATCGAGAAGAATGTGTACAAGGGTATACGAATAAACAGTTTATTACATTATTGCAAAACAATCCGTATATAGATGGAATTGTAACTTCAAGTGATAAGACTACTTTTGAGTTAATTCGAGCAGCGAAAAATTTAAATATCCGTATACCGGATAAATTGAAAATTATTGGACTGAACGGGAGTGTAGACAGTGAATGGATAGGCCCGTCACTCATGAAAATTGAAAGTTATGTCGAGGAAAATGGGAAAATAGCTTTGCAACAATTAAAAGGAAAAATAAAAAAGTAAAAGGTGCGTATAAAACGCACCTTTTATAATGTAATTGCGGCAATAAAGCCAAATATAAGTAACGGTATATTATAATGCAGAAAAGTTGGTACACATGTATCCCATATATGATGGTGTTGACCATCAGCATTTAAACCGGATGTTGGTCCAAGTGTACTATCTGATGCTGGAGATCCTGCATCGCCTAGCGCTCCGGCTGTACCGATAATTGCAATTGTAGCCATTGGACTAAACCCAAGCTGAATGCAAAGAGGTACAAAAATTGTTGTTAAAATAGGGATGGTTGAAAAGGATGAACCAATTCCCATCGTAACGAGAAGTCCAATAACGAGCATAAGAAATGCAGCGAGTGGTTTGTTATTTCCAATTATATGTGCACTCGTTTGCACAAGGGATTCAACATGTCCTGTTTTTCGAAGGACAGCACCGAATCCAGCAGCAGAAATCATAACAAATCCGATAAAGGACATCATACGCATTCCGCTTGTTAAAATTGCATCTGCTTCTTTAAGAGGTAGACTACCACTAACTGATAAAACGATAATCCCCGCTAGAGCACCGAAAATCATTGATTCTGTTGCTAATTGAACAGTCAATGTAGCTAAGATAGATACTAGTCCGAAAATAATGCTTCGTTTTGTATAGGGAACGATTTCATTTTCGGTAGTATGAATTTGTTCTGTTTCATACGTACGAGGTTTTCGGTACGTAATAAATACCGCGACACATAATCCAATAATCATACCGATTGATGGAATAGTCATCGCTTTTGGAATAAGCGTAACGTCAAATGTAAGACCACTTTGCGCGGCATTTGTTTGTAATACGTCATGATAAATTTTTCCGAATCCTGCAGGAATCCACATGTAAGGAGTAATTAATCCGAATGTAATAATACATGTAACAAGTCTTCGATCTACTTTCAGCTCATTTAATACTTTTAAAAGTGCTGGAATTAAGATGGGGATGAAAGCGATATGAACAGGGATAACATTTTGTGAGAAACAAGCCATCGTTAAGATAATGAATAAAATAAGTATTTTTGAATAAACTTGTTTTTTCGTGTCTTGTTCATTGCCAATCCATTTTAATGCAGTTTGAATCATGGCATCTGGAAGTCCTGTTTTGGAAAGAGAAATAGCGAAACCGCCAAGCATTGCATAACTTAAAGCGATTGGAGCGCTGTTTCCAAGACCAGTTGTAAAAGTGTTAATAGTTTCTGAAATACCGAGTCCGCCGATAATTCCGCCTGTTAAAGCTCCAACAATGATGGCGACAATGACCTGGACACGTAACAAACTAAGCAATAGCATAACTGCTACTGCGACGAGTACAGCATTCATAATAAATGTAATCTCCCTAAATTTTTATTCTGTTAAGGCAAGTAAATATGAAGCACTTTGCTAGATTTATACATAGTTGCGACATATTATTATAAAATGTTTTCTATGAAATGTAAAAGAGCCTTTTGTTACTAATGCTGAAAAGCTAGCTCTTGTTTAATTGATCGTAAAGAATTAGCAAATAATTCAGGTTCTTCTAAATCAGGAGAATGTGCTGAATTTGGAAACCAAATCATCTTTTTTATGGGTGCTTCCATAACATCACAATATTCCTGAACGAGTGCATAAGGAGTTTGATAATCATAGCGACCAGAACAAAAGTAAACAGGAATAGATAAACTTGAAATGGACGAAAAGAAATCAATTGTCAGCATTTCTTCCCATAAAACGCCAGATTTCAAGTTTCCTGCGAGAAACTTGAACCAATCTAATAGCGTATATTCAGGAGAAAAGAAACCTTTTCGTATGAAAGAAAAGGAAGATCCGTTTTGGATTGCTCCTCCAAATGTGCCAAGCCACTTTCTTTGAATAATGAGACGTCTCGTATCTAAAAATGGTGGTTTGCCTAATTTTAAAAGGGAAGCTAATGCTTTTTTATGATCATGTTTTTTAGCAGAACGAATTAAATGTTGATATAGCAATTCTTCGTTTTGTTTCATATGTACAATTTGACCAATACCGATATAAGCCTCTATATACTGTGGATATCGATGTGCTATCTTAAGACCAATAATACTTCCCCAAGAATGACCAGCGAGAAAGAGTTTTTGTTTGTTGAACTTTTTCAATACATATTGAATCACTTCTTTTGCATCGGAAACGAATTGTTCGATTGTAAAACTTGCTCCGAAATCTTTCATTGAAAAGGATTTTCCTGCCCCGCGTTGATCCCAATTAATAACGATAAAGTGCTTCTCTAATTCTTTTTGAAAATGGCGAATAAACCCGATTTGTGCCATGCCAGGTCCGCCGTGACAGCATAATAAAATAGGCTGCTCTACGTTTTGCCCGCGCATAAGGAGGGTTTGTTTTCGATTATTAATCATAACGCTTTCCATCGTAGCGATACTATGAGGAATGAGTTGTTTATTTTCATTATGGAACTGCGGGGTATAGCTACGAAAAAGCATATTGAAAACCTCCTTTTCTGAAATCTTATGAATCGCACAGGCTATTCGTTTTGCATATACTGTTAGAAAATCATTGTAACATACCATACTAGTGTCATTTCAACACGGGAGGTGGGAAATTGTGACGATTGGAGAAATTATAGATTGTTTAAATAGACGTGAATCCATCGCTATTATAGCAAAACGTCTTGAAATAAGCCCGTATACATTATCAAAGAAATTAAGGTTGATTGGATACGAATATGATGGAGAACAGAAAAAACGTATTTTTGTAGGAGATGGAGAAGAACCGCGTCACTTACAACTCCAAGAAGCGACAGCCCTTCAATATGCGACAACGGATTATCAATTATTAATTTATGAGCAATTACAAAGTATTTATGAGCTATTAAGAAAGAGGGAAGAAGTAATTGCGCCCATTATGAATATAAGTACAGAAAAAAAGAAACGTACCTTTTCTATTAATAAAGAAATATTAGCAAAATTAGACGCTATATCAGAATCGAAAGGAATTCAAAAATCTAAACTTGTAGAAGAGGCGTTACAACAATTTTTACAACAATATGATTTTAATAAAACATCAAATTTTGATAACTAAAGAAAAGGATACTATGTTCATTGTAAGAACGAGTATCCTTTTCTTTGTTTCCTGTATATTACGAATAATATACAGGATAAGTGCATATCCTTTGCAGTGAAAAAATTGGATTGTTTATTCGGAAAATACTTAATTTACTTTTTGAATTCTTCCATCAATAACTGGCTGAATTGGTTCTTTTAATTGTTTTACGTAATCGACTAGTGCTTCAAAGTCGTTTGGACCAGTTTCTGAATTCTTCCCATTTTTAAATGATACAAATCCATCACCACCAGAAGCTAAGAAAGCATTCGCTACTACGCTATACGTTTTAGATGGAGATAATTCTTCTCCGTTTGTTAAATGTATATTTGTAACTTTTTCACCGTTTGGTTTGTTTGCATCCCACGTATATTGAATACCTGAAATTTGAAGCATTCTTGTCGTTCCTTTTTGCCATTGCTGATTTAAAATATCGCGAATATCTTGACCTGTTAAACCTACTTTAATCAATTGGTTTCCAAAAGGTTGAATACCATATAATTCGCCCCATGTAATATCGCCAGCATCTAAGTCATTACGAATGCCGCCCGGATTCATAAGTGCGATTTGAGTTTGCATCGTTTGGCGCTGGGCATCGGCAACTAAATTTCCAAGAGTGGACTCACCAGCAGCATTTTGTTTACGATCGATAGGTGCTGTAGATTTTCCTACAACTTCATTTACAAGTGGTGCGATTTTTTCTTTATATTGATCCAGTTTTTGCTTTACTTGTTTATCAGGTGCTACACCTTCATGGTATGTTGTAACCACTTCAGCTTTTTTCTTCACAATATCTTTTGTCTTTCTATCAATTGTTACATCCACATCAGAGAAAGCTGTTCCGTAAGAGTTCGCTTGGACAATTAGTTTATTATTTACTGTACCATTTACATATGTATGACTATGTCCACCGAAAATAATATCAACTTCTGGATCTGTTTCATTTGCGATTCGAGTGAGATCGCCATTTGTTATACCAGATTCATCTGTTGTTCCACCGACATGAGCAAGGACGACAATAGATTTAACACCGAGACGCTTTAATTGTTGCGCTGATTTATTAATTGCTTCTACTTCGTCAGTGATTTCTACATTTTTAAGCATAGTAGGCATAACGACATTTGGTGTATCAGTTGTAACAACGCCAATGAATCCTACAGGCACACCATTTACCATTTTGACAGTAAATGGCGGTAAAAATAGGCGACCGGTTGATTTGTTATAGAAGTTTGCAGCGACATAAGGGAAGTTAGCCCCTTTGAAATTTCCTGTTTTTTCGTGATATCCACCGTAAATGAGGCGTTTCATTTCATCAATACCCTCATCAAATTCATGGTTTCCGATTGTACCAACATCAAACTTTAAGTCATTTAAAAATTCAATAGTAGGCTCATCTTGTAATAATGCTGAAACTGGTGGGCTAGCACCTACAATATCACCAGCATGTACGAGAAGTGTATTCGGGTTTTGTTTTTTCCGATCTTTTAAATAAGTAGCTAAGTAATCAGCGCCACCAGCTTCTTTATTATTAATTTTTTTAACAGTATCTAGTTGTCCATGAAAATCATTAATACCAAGCATTTGTACGTCTATGTAGCGGTTTTGTTCAGCTGGAGTCTGAGATGGGGGAGCGGCAAATACGCTTGAAAAAGTAATGGTGCTTAAAACGGCAACAGCAGGAATAATTTTTTTCCACATAATTTAATTCTCCTTTTTTTATAATCTGACATCATACGACATAATTTTAATAGATTCATAGGATTATATCTATATAAAAATTTAGTTTTTTCGAAAAATTAACATATTTACAAAAGATGAATCATAGAGTAATGACCCTTTTTTGTTGTCGATTTCATCGTGTATCTACTATAATGGAGAAAAAAGTAAAAGGTGAGCAGCATGAAGAAAAAGAAACAAAGACAAATGCAAAGACAATCTCAAGTGAATCAACCAAAGAAAGAATCTGTTACATTAGGTGATCAATTAAATGATTCACTTATGCAGCAATTAAAGAATAAGAAGAAAGAATTGCAAGTGAGAGAAGAGAAAAAAGAGGCAGCAGAGCTGGAAAGAAAGCGCCAAGAACAAAAAGAACGTGAAAAGAATAAATCATTTGAAGAACTGTTAAGTGAAAGTAGCCTTACTTGGAAAGACTTTAAATAATAAAAAAATGATCAGTGATATTTCACTGATCATTTTTTTGACGAGCTTGTAAGAAAAGGGGAGTTAGAATGAGGGAAATTGTAGTTGTTCCGCATGAAAATCATTGGGGTGAAAAATTTAAAATGGAAGCCGAAAGATTAAAATCGGCGATGCCAGAAACCGTGAAAATTCATCATATTGGAAGTACGTCAGTGCCAGGACTGGCAGCTAAACCAATTATAGATATGATTATGGAAGTAGAGAGTATCGACAGAGTAGATCATTGGAATGAACGTTTTAAAGAGCTTGGTTACATCGCAAAAGGGGAAAATGGTATTTCAAGACGTCGTTATTTTATTCATGGAACGGAGGCAAAACGTTCGTATCATTTACACGTGTTTGAAAAAGGAAATGCAGAGATAGTAAGGCATTTAGCGTTTCGTGATTATATGATGGCTCATTGTGAAGAAGCAGAGGCGTATGCAACTTTAAAGAAAGAGTTAGCTGAAAAGTATACATATGATGGTACGTTATATTCGGAAGGGAAAACTGAGTTTGTACGTAATGTTGATGAAAAAGCGAGGAACTGGATAGAAAATAAACGGGAATGAATGAGTTCGCATTATTTTTGAAGATGTATAAATTTATTATGTAAACTGTACATATGTTTTGACTTTTTAATTGAATCTTGTTGAAATAAAGTGGTGGCTTATAAAAATGTAACAAGGAAAGGAAGAACGAATGTGCATATTCCAACAACTACACTTCATAATGGCGTGAGAATGCCGATGATTGGTCTAGGCGTTTATAAAGCAAAAGAAGGCGACGAAGTAAAACAAGCAGTAAAAACAGCGTTAGAAGTTGGATACCGTTCGATTGATACAGCAACTGTATATGAAAATGAAAGCGGTGTCGGAGAAGCGGTTCGTGAATCAGGGATTCCGAGAGAAGACTTATTTATTACAACAAAAGTTTGGAACGACGATCAAGGATACGAGGAAACACTTGAGGCATTTGAGAAAAGTTTAAAGAAATTACAAATGGACTATGTAGATTTATATTTAATACATTGGCCAATAAGAGGGAAGTATGTTGATACGTACCGAGCGTTAGAAAAATTGTATGAAGAAGGTAAAGTGCGTGCGATTGGTGTTTCTAATTTCCATAAACACCATTTAGAGCTGCTATTACCAAATTGCAAAGTAAAGCCAATGGTAAACCAAGTAGAACTTCATCCAATGTTAACACAATCTGAATTGCGTAATTTCTGTCAAGGTGAGCAAATTCAAATGGAAGCGTGGAGTCCATTAATGAGGGGCGGAGAAGTATTTGAGCATCCAATCATTCAGGCTATTGCTAACAAATATGAAAAAACACCTGCGCAAGTTATATTGAGATGGGATATTCAAAGTGGGATAGTAACGATTCCTAAATCTGTTACACCATCTCGCATTAAGGAGAATTTTACTATTTTTGATTTTTCACTCACGGAAGAAGAGATGACTCAAATTAATACGTTAAATCGTAATTTACATGTAGGAACGAATCCTGATAAATATGATACGTTATAAAAAGACGCTACCATACTGGTAGCGTCTTTTTAACGATGTGAAGCATAGGTATCACATTTTGCAATTTGCTGAAGCTGTATATATTTTGCTGTTGTTAACTGTGTTTGTTTACTAGCTTGTACATTTTCTTGCAATTGTTGAATAGAGCTAGCCCCAGGTATAACAGCTGCAACAGTTTCGTTATGCAAGCAATATTGAATAGCTGTTCCTGTTAAAGAGCTTTCCCCGATTATTTCTTTTACACTCGCTAGTGTCGCATGTAATTCATCATAAGAATAAGAAAGGTAATCCTTTTCTTTTACTCTTTCTATCTTTCTTGCATTCTTGTCAGTTAGAATTCCTTTTGCAAGTGGTCCGCGAGCAATGACGCTAATTTGATGTTCATTAAGAAATGGGAACCATTCTTCAGGGCGACGATTTAAAAGGCTATATTCCATTAGGACACTAACGATATTTGAACGCTTTGCATACTCACGGATGACATTTGGACGTATAGAAGAAATACCGTAATGGCGAATGATACCTTCTTTTTTTAATTCTTCAAAGGCTTCAATTGTTTCATCTATAGGATCTTCAATCGTCCCGCCGTGAAGTTGATAAAGGTCAATATAGTCAGTTTGAAGTCTACGTAAACTTTCTTTCACTTCAGCCTTTATGTAATCCTTAGAAGGATCCCAAGACCAGCCGTTTTTTGCTTCTGTCCATCGATTTCCAACCTTCGTTGTAAGGACGATTTGATTTCGTTTCCCTTTTAAGGCTTTACCAACAAATTCTTCGTTTAATCCATAATCATATAAATCCGCGGTATCAAAAAAATTGATTCCTAAATCGATTGCTTCATCGATAATACGCAGGACTTCTGTTTCAGATGTACCGAGAGACATACAGCCAAGTCCCATTTCTGTCACAAATAAATCCGAGTTTCCTAATTGACGTTTTTTCATAGGTCAACCTCCTTACCTGTATTGTACGCAAGGGAAAAGAGGTTGACAAACGTTTTACTTTTATCCGGATTGGTGAAGACGAATAATTAGAGGGATGCCCCCTCTGATTAAAGTTTTACTTTATTTGCTGTAATCCACTCTTGTACAGTGGTATACTCTTTGCCATATTGTTTTAGCTTATGGCGAATTTGCCACGCTTTTCCGACTAAAGTGACGCGATTTGGTAAAATATAAACTTTCATTTCTATCACGCTCCTTTCAATGTGGTAAAATGTATGAGGAAAGAATAGGAAATAGAACAGGGAGATGAAGTAGTATGAGTAATCTTGCAGAGAGAACCGTAAAAACTGAACCAATTTTTGATGGTAGAGTTATAAAAGTTCGTGTTGATGATGTAGTATTACCAAATGGAGCAATGAGTAAACGTGAAATTGTAAATCACCCTGGTGCAGTTGCTATTATTGCTATTACTGATGAGGGGAAAATTGTGCTTGTTGAGCAGTATCGTAAAGCGCTTGAAAAGGCGATTATAGAAATTCCAGCCGGCAAGTTAGAACCTGGTGAAAAACCTGAGGTGACAGCAGTTCGTGAATTAGAAGAGGAAACAGGATATGTATGTGAAAATATGGAGCTTATTACTTCTTTCTACACATCTCCAGGGTTCGCAGATGAAATTTTATATGTATATAAAGCGACAGGTTTGACGAAAAAAGAAAATAAAGCTGAGTTAGATGAAGATGAGTTTGTGGAATTGATGGAAGTATCGTTAGAAGAAGCGGTTATTCTTATGAAAGATCTTCGTATTCATGATGCAAAGACAATGTTTGCAGTACAATATTTACAACTACAAAAATAAACACTCGCCAAAGGCGAGTGTTTTTTAATTGATTTTTGCATATACGCGTGCATCACGTAAGCTACCATCTGGTGCTATGAAATCATTTTCCATTGTACCTTCTAGAATAAATTCTAAACGTTCTGCTAGGTTACATGCATTTGTATTTGTTGCATCAATACGAATTTCAATTCTTCTAGCACTTAGCTTATCAAAGGCAAATTGAATGGCACCTTTAACAGCTTCGGTCATATAACCTTGTTTTGTATAAGCGCTATGCAGCCAGAAGTGAAGTGAAAACTTTGGAATATCCCAGTTTTCAGGCTTGAGCGTTATAGCTCCGATGAATGTACCAGATACTTTATCGTATAAGTGAAAATCAAGTGTTTCACGAAGTAAAAACTGTCCGTGAGCGTTACGAACGATTTCTTCAGCACTTTCTTCTGTTTCAGCGTTAATTGGCATCCACGGTACTAAGTCTTCTAGAGAAGCTTGGATTGCTTCATACACTTCTGCACCATCACCTGGAAATGGCTTACGAACTTGTAAGCGTTCAGTTTGAAATAATGTTGGAAAATCTAATAATAATGGTTTCAAGAGAAATCCCTCCTATTCTCTACTTTTTAGTTTAGCAAAGTAGAGCGGAATTTCAATGTTAATTCGTCATACTTTTTTCTTTCTTTCATACATTTTTAGTAAGAGTGTGAACGGAGGGAAGAAAAATGTGGCGAAAAACTTGGCAAGACCGTGTAGTGTCTCACATACAGGAAAACTCTTCATTATATATATTTAACGCTGTTTTATTATTGATGGGAGTAATATTTGGGGCCATTCTTGTAAATAGTTTACAATTAAATCAAAAACAAGATTTATCATTTTATTTACAACGTTTTTTTGGACAAGTTTCTAAAGGAGAATTTGCTATTGCAGGCGAAATGTTTCGAGAAAGTTACTTTTCGCAATTAAAATACATTGGATTTATTTGGATTTTGGGAATTTCAATTATTGGATTGCCACTTATTTTTATTTTATTATTTGTAAAAGGAGTAGTTGTCGGATTTACAGTAGGTTTTTTAGTAAGTCAGCATGGATGGAATGGATTATTACTAGCATTTGTATCTGTTTTGCCACAAAATTTAATTATCATTCCAGTCTTTCTCGTTATGACAACTATTGCTGCAAGTTTTTCTTTACGGATGATTAGGCATCAATTTATTAGAAAAATAACCGAGCCACTATTACCATTATTAATCCGTTATACATGCTTCTTTCTCGTAATTGGAGTGGTGTTAGCACTTGCTTCTAGTGTGGAGGCTTACGCATCACCAGTTTTAATGAAAGAAGTCGTTGAGGCTATTAATAAAAAATAAATACTTTTTGAGAATAATTATCAATTTGTTTTTATTGTTTTTCTTTTGACAGAAGCCCTTCTTCTGATATAATGGTGTAAGAGTGGCGAGGAGGGAGTAGTACCGAATGGAAGAAAGAATTGAACGAATTAAGAAGCAATTACATGCAGCGAGCTACAAATTAACACCGCAACGTGAAGCAACAGTTCGTGTGCTGCTAGAAAATGAAGAAGATCATTTAAGCGCAGAAGATGTTTACCTCCTTGTAAAAGAAAAGTCGCCAGAGATCGGATTAGCAACCGTCTATCGAACTTTAGAACTATTATCTGAGTTAAAAGTTGTCGATAAGATTAACTTCGGAGACGGTGTTTCACGCTATGACTTACGCCAAGAAGGTGCGCAGCGTTTCCACCATCATTTGATTTGTACACAATGTGGTGCTGTACAAGAAATACAAGAAGATTTACTTGGTGAAGTGGAAAGGAAAGTAGAACGTGACTGGAGCTTTAAGGTGAAGGATCATCGTTTAACATTCCATGGGATTTGTAAAAATTGTCAAGAAAATGAAACGGATGAAAAATAACCTTTTCCTATTTAACTAGGAAGAGGTTTTTTATTTGAATAAGGTATAAATTGGTGAAAGCTTGGCATATGTTGTAATAACTTATATTTTGGAGGAATTTACAATGCGCCGAGCTTTAAAATTAACTTTTGATGGGGTAAAAGTATTTTTATTATTTACAAGTTGTACGATTTTGTTTTATTTCGCTATACTATGGATAAATGAAGAATATGAAAGCTATCATCGTTATGAAAAGCCAAAAGAAGAGACTGTAGAAAAAGTATCAGGGAATGAAGAGCCGGCAAAGGATGCTTTCGTAAATAGAATGATGTTTTTCTATGAAAATGGGGAGTAGTGTAGATTGGAAGATCAATTAAAAGATTTTATTCATTATATGGTTGTCGAGAAAGGGTTAGCGAAAAATACAGTAGTATCTTATGAACGTGATTTAAAAAGTTATGTAAAGTACTTGCAAAACGTAGAACAAGCGAAAAGCTTTCATGAAGTGACACGCTTGCACATTGTTAATTTTCTGCAGCACTTAAAAGAAAACGGAAAATCTTCAAAAACATTAGCACGTCATATTGCGTCGATTCGTTCGTTCCACCAATTTCTACTTCGTGAACGAGCGGTAGAGCACGATCCATCCGTACATATTGAAACGCCGCAAGGAGAACGGAAATTACCGAAAGTATTATCAGTTGATGAAGTAGAGGCGTTACTTCAGACACCAAAAATGACGAGTGCTTTTGGGGTTCGTGATAAAGCGATGCTAGAGTTACTGTATGCAACAGGACTTCGTGTTTCGGAATTAATTGCCTTAAATTTAGAAGATGTACATTTAACAATGGGATTTGTTCGTTGCATAGGGAAAGGGAATAAAGAAAGAATTATTCCACTAGGAAGTTTAGCGACGGAAGCGATTCAAAAGTATATTGAAAAGGGAAGAAGAGAATTGATGGGTAAAAAAGTAGTAGATGCACTCTTTTTAAACCATCATGGGAATCGATTATCAAGACAAGGGTTTTGGAAAATTTTAAAACGATTAGCGAAAGAAGCAAATATTGAAAAAGAGCTTACACCTCATACGTTGCGCCATTCTTTTGCTACGCATTTATTGGAAAATGGAGCAGATTTGCGTGCTGTGCAAGAAATGCTTGGACATGCAGATATTTCAACGACACAAATTTATACGCATGTTTCAAAAACTAGATTAAAAGATGTATATAAACAGTTCCATCCGAGAGCATAGTTACTATGCTCTTTTTTCATAGATTCAAAAGGATGAAGTACTTCACAGAAACTTCACAAACATTTCGTACATTGTTTTCAGCAGAAGACTAGAATATTACAATGTATTTCCTCTATACTAAATAAGGTATGAAGGAGGAAATGATGATGAAAAAACTTATTATGACTTTATTTATCGCGATGCTAGCATTGGCTGGCTGTAATACAAACAAAGAAGAACCGAAAAAAGAACAGAAACTGGAAGCTGTAAAAGTAGCAGTTCAAACAAATCCGAAAGAAATTAAACCTGGTGAAAAAACAGAAGTACAAGCACTTGTTACACAAGGAAAAGAAAAGGTAACGGATGCTGATGATGTAAAGTTTGAAATTTGGAAAGCTGGGGACGAAAAGCACGAGATGTTAGATGGTAAGCATAAAGGTAAAGGTGTTTATGCTGTAGAGAAAACGTTCGAGACGGATGGAGTGTACCATATTATCGCTCACACAAATGCGCGTGAAATGCATGTTATGCCAGAAGTAAAAGTGGCTGTAGGAAATGCGAAAGTAGAAGATGCGAAAAAAGAAAATAGTGATCATGGTGCAGGACATGGCGATCATAAAAGCGATACAATGATCCACCTTATGGCTGGTGACATAAAAGCAAATGCTGAATCAACAATGAAAGTTCATTTAAAACAAAAAGAAGAAGCGTTAACTGGTGCTGAAGTACAACTTGAGATTTGGAAAGATGGTGTTGAAAAACACGAATTTATTCCAGCGAAAGAAGGAAATAAAGGAGAGTATGAAACGAAGCATACTTTCAAAGAAAACGGTTCTTACAAAGTGAAAGTTCATGTTAGAAAAGGTGAGCTGCATGAACATAAAGAAGAAACAGTAGAAGTAAAATAAAAAGCAGCTCTTTGGAGCTGCTTTTTATTTTTGTCTCGTTATTTGCGGGTTAATTAAAATTTCATTTTATATGAAGAAATAAATCATAAAATAATTAGCACTTCTGTGCATAATGGATTACAATAGAAGTGTGAAAAAAATGAGAAATTCTACGAAAATGTATTAAAAAGAAAGCGTAAACATGTTATGATATCAGTATCAGATGTCTGACATCTGACTTAGAAAAAACTAGAAATGTTTTTGCGTCGTTTCAAGGTAAACGAAATAGGTTAGAGAATGATTTAAAGAAGTACTGTTTGACAATGAGAACGAAAGATAATTCTTATGGAGAACAGTTTCACTTTATAGCGTTTTGAACATACTACAAGAAGTAGAACTGAACTTATAGGAGGTCGCAGTTATGAATAAATATAAACGTATATTCCTAGTCGTAATGGACTCTGTCGGAATCGGTGAAGCACCAGATGCTGAACAATTTGGTGATTTAGGATCTGACACAATTGGTCACATTGCTGAACATATGAATGGATTACAAATGCCTAACATGGTGAAATTAGGTCTTGGTAACATTCGTGAAATGAAAGGCATCTCTAAAGTAGAAAAACCACTTGGATATTATACAAAAATGCAAGAGAAATCTACTGGTAAAGATACAATGACAGGCCACTGGGAAATCATGGGCCTTTACATTGATACACCATTCCAAGTGTTCCCTGAAGGATTTCCGAAAGAATTACTTGATGAATTAGAAGAAAAAACAGGCCGTAAAATCATCGGTAATAAACCAGCTTCTGGAACTGAGATTCTTGATGAACTTGGTCAAGAACAAATGGAAACAGGCTCTTTAATCGTTTACACTTCTGCTGATAGCGTATTACAAATCGCAGCACACGAAGAAGTAGTACCGCTTGATGAGTTATATAAAATTTGTAAAATTGCACGTGAATTAACGTTAGATGAGAAGTACATGGTAGGTCGCGTTATCGCTCGTCCATTCGTTGGTGAGCCTGGAAACTTTACACGTACGCCAAACCGTCATGACTATGCATTAAAACCATTTGGCCGTACAGTAATGAATGAACTAAAAGATAGTGATTATGATGTGATTGCTATCGGTAAAATCTCTGATATCTATGATGGTGAAGGGGTAACTGAATCACTTCGTACGAAGTCTAACATGGATGGAATGGATAAGCTTGTAGATACATTAAATATGGACTTTACAGGTCTTAGCTTCTTAAACTTAGTTGACTTTGATGCATTATTCGGTCACCGTCGTGATCCACAAGGATACGGAGAAGCTCTGCAAGACTATGATGCGCGTCTTCCAGAAGTATTCGAAAAACTAAAAGAAGATGATTTATTATTAATTACAGCAGACCACGGTAATGACCCAGTTCACCCTGGTACTGACCATACACGTGAATATGTACCGTTATTAGCATATAGTCCAAGCATGAAAGAAGGCGGACAAGAGTTACCACTTCGCCAAACATTTGCTGATATTGGTGCAACTGTAGCAGAAAACTTCGGTGTGAAAATGCCAGAATACGGAACAAGCTTCTTAAACGAGCTAAAGAAATAGGGGGATATACAAATGAATCGTGAACTTATTACAAAATCAGCTTCATACTTAAAAGAGAAATTTCAAGAGACACCACAAGTAGGACTAATCCTTGGATCTGGACTAGGTGTATTAGCAGATGAAATCGAGAACGCAGTAACAGTACCTTACAGTGAAATCCCTGAATTCCCAGTTTCAACTGTAGAAGGCCATGCAGGTCAACTAGTATTCGGTACACTTCAAGGTGTAACAGTAGTAGCAATGCAAGGACGTTTCCACTTCTATGAAGGATACGACATGCAAAAAGTAACATTCCCAGTTCGTGTTATGAAAGAACTAGGTGTAGAAACAGTTGTTGTAACAAATGCAGCTGGTGGTGTAAATACATCATTCGAACCAGGCGATCTTATGTTAATTTCAGACCACATTAACTTCATGGGTACAAATCCATTAATCGGACCAAATGATTCTGAAATGGGTGTGCGTTTCCCTGATATGTCTACATCATATACGACAGAGCTTCGCGAAATGGCGAAACAAGTTGCAGCAGACTTAAATATTAAAGTACAAGAAGGTGTATACGTTGGAATGACAGGTCCTGTATATGAAACACCTGCTGAAATTCGTATGCTTCGTACACTTGGCGGAGATGCAGTTGGTATGTCAACAGTACCTGAAGTAATTGTAGCGCGTCACGCTGGTATGAAAGTACTTGGTATTTCTTGTATTTCAAATATGGCAGCTGGTATTTTAGATCAGCCACTTCACCACGATGAAGTAATCGAAACGACAGAACGTGTTAAAGCTAACTTCTTAGCATTAGTAAAAGCAATCGTAAAACAAATGAAGGGGTGACCTCACAATGAGAATGGTGGACCTAATTGCAAAAAAACGTGACGGACATGCATTAACGACAGAAGAAATCAACTTTATTGTTGAAGGATATACGAATGGTGATATTCCTGATTATCAAGTAAGTTCACTTGCAATGGCAATTTTCTTCCAAGATATGAACGATCAAGAACGTGCTGATTTAACGATGGCAATGGTCAATAGCGGTGATACAATCGACTTATCAGCTATTGAAGGGGTAAAAGTAGATAAGCACTCCACAGGTGGTGTTGGTGATACAACAACACTTGTATTAGGTCCATTAGTAGCCGCTTTAGGTGTACCGGTTGCAAAAATGTCTGGACGTGGTCTAGGACATACTGGTGGTACAATTGATAAATTAGAAGCAGTTCCAGGATTCCATGTTGAAATCGAAAATGATGAATTCATGCGTCTTGTAAATGAAAATAAAATCGCAGTTATTGGTCAAAGTGGAAACTTAACACCTGCGGATAAAAAATTGTATGCACTTCGTGATGTAACGGCAACAGTAAACTCAATTCCGCTTATTGCAAGCTCAATTATGAGTAAAAAAATTGCTGCTGGTGCAGATGCAATTGTTCTTGATGTAAAAACTGGAGCAGGTGCATTTATGAAAACAGATGAAGATGCAAAACGTTTAGCAGAGGCAATGGTGCGCATTGGTAACAACGTTGGTCGTAATACGATGGCTGTTATTTCTGATATGAGTCAACCACTTGGTGAGGCTATTGGTAACGCACTTGAAGTACAAGAAGCAATTGATACATTACAAGGTAAAGGACCGAAAGATTTAGAAGAGTTATGTTTAACACTTGGAAGTCAAATGGTATACCTTGCTGGACAAGCTTCATCTTTAGAAGATGCACGTGAGAAATTAATTGAAGTAATGAACAACGGTAAAGCGCTAGAATCATTTAAAACGTTCTTATCAGCGCAAGGCGGAGATGCATCTGTTGTTGATGATCCTTCTAAATTACCACAAGCACAGTTTAAAGTTGAAGTGGAAGCGAAGGAAGACGGTTATGTATCAGAAATCGTTGCAGATGAAATCGGAACAGCAGCAATGCTTTTAGGAGCAGGACGTGCGACGAAGGAATCTGAAATTGATTTAGCAGTTGGCTTAATGCTTCGCAAAAAAGTAGGGGAAAGCGTGAAAAAAGGTGAATCCCTTGTTACCATTTACGCAAACCGTGAAAATGTAGAAGATGTAAAAGCAAAAATTTATGAGAACATGAAGATTACTAACGAGCATGTAGATGCACCAACATTAGTGCACGGCATCGTTACTGAGTAATAAAGAAGAGCCAGGGAGTATTTCTCCTTGGCTTTTTTTGCTGTTTTTTGTTTATAATAATAATGGGTGAAATTATGATTAGAATTTGTGCAATAACAAAAACAGATGAAGTATTATATGATGTTTCGCTAGAGGAAACAAAGAAAGACCATATTGTATGGTATTGGCTAGATTTATATAAGCCAACGAAAGAAGAGTATACATACATTTTGCAAGATCATTTTAAGTTCCATCCCCTTGCAATTGAAGACTGTATAGAATATGTACAGAGGCCAAAAGTTGATTTTTATGATGGATATAACTTTTTAGTTCTTCATGCATTTGGTGAGGATGGATTAGAACCGCACGAGATTGATTTATTTATTAGTGATCGTTATATTGTGTCTTTCCACTTTTCTCATAACAATGCGATTGAAAGAGTATGGAAAACACTTGGAGAAAAGAAGCGTATTAAAAATAGTCCTTTACACGTAGCGCATACAATTATCGATCAAATTGTAGATGACTATTTTGCGCCTGTATATTACATTGAGGATCATTTAAATGCAATTGATGATAATTTAACGGGTGAAACAGCAGGAAGTGTACTAGAAGAGGTATTTGATATACGTGCAGATTTATCGAAGCTAAGGCGTACAATCATTCCGATGCGTGATTTATTGTATCGTATTTTAAACTCGACTCGTTTTTACGGTATAAGTGATCATGAAATTTACTTTAAAGATATACATGATCATTTGCTTAAACTGACCGAAATGATTGAAGCAAGCCGAGAATTAACGGCAGATATTCGAGATAGCTATTTTTCATTAAACTCACATCATATGAATAACATTATGAAAACATTAACTGTATTCTCGACTATTTTCATGCCATTAACATTTATTGCGGGAGTATATGGAATGAACTTTACGCATATGCCAGAGCTTGGTGGACAATATAGTTATTTTATTTGTCTACTTATCATGGCGTTAATTGGCGGCGGCATGATGGCTTGGTTTTATAAAAAAGGATGGTTTAAGTAAAAAAACACCGAGGAAAATTCCTCGGTGTTTTTTACTTAACCAATAGCATGTAATACGAACATGGCTAAGAATAAGCATGTAACGATATACATAGAAGGTGCGACTTCTTTACGCTTTCCAAGAGCAATTTTTAAGATAGGATAAGCGATAAATCCGAACGCAATGCCATCAGCGATACTATATGTGAGCGGGATCATGACGATAATTAAGAACGCTGGAAATCCTTCTGAAAAATCGTTCAGAGGAATTTGCTGAATGCTTGTAATCATCAGGCCGCCAATAATAATTAAGATTGGTGCAATGGCACTATCAGGAATTAGTTTGACAAACGGAAGTGCAAACAGTGATGCAAAGAATAACAACCCTGTAACGATAGACGTCAGACCTGTCTTTCCGCCTGCAGTAATACCTGCGGCACTCTCTACTGTTGATACGGTAGGGCTTGTGCCAAATAGACCACATGTCATTGCTGAAATTGCATTGGCTTGGTAAGCACGTGGGAATTTACGGTCATCTTCTAATAAACCGTGCAGAAGTCCCATGTTCTCAAAAATAAGCACCATGCTTAAGGAGAATGTTGCAATCCAAAACGGTAAGGAAGAAAGTTTGCCAAATGACATAGCACCAAACACATCGCCGTAATTAGCGAATGAGAATGAACTATTTCCGATTTGACTTGTATCAACAAGACCAAATAGCCATGCAATACCTGTTCCTATTGCAATCGTCCATAAAAAGTTGCCACGTACGTTACGAATAAATAATACAAGTGCAACAATAAGAGTAAGCACGGTCGCAAGAACGACAGGGTTACTTAATTTACCCATTGCAACAGCAGTATTTGGATTCGAAACGACTAAACCACCTTTTTGCAATCCGATAAACGCTAAAAACAATCCAATGCCGACAGTAATAGCTTCCTTTAATGACTTTGGAATCGATACTGAAAGCACGCGAGCGATTGGTGTAAACGCAGCAATTGCAAAAATAATACCAGAGATGAAGACAGCTGCTAATGCTTCCTGCCAAGTTAATCCGAGCGTATGCACAGCAGTGTACGTGAAGAATGCATTTACACCCATACCAGGGACAAGAATAGCAGGTGCATTTGCCCAAAATGCCATGAGCAGACATCCGACAAATGAACTGAAAACAGTTGCTAAAATTCCAGCTTCAAGAGGAATGCCAGCATCGGATAAAATGGATGCATTTACAATCATAATATATACGATTGTGAAAAATGACGTAACTCCAGCTAAAACTTCTTGTTTTGGTGATGTTTCGTGTAAACCTAATTTAAATGTTCTTTCAAGTATTCCTTTCATGTTAAACCTTCTTTTTCATATCCCTCTCCCACCCGTGATATCTCTTTTGTAAGAGCTCACCGTCCTTTATTATATCAGAACATCATGTTTTTACAACAAGGAAAATGATAACGTTTACTTATAAATGAAATTATTTATAAATACGTAAAAATCGCCCTTATTGTAGAAATGATTTCTAATTCTCCCGATTGAATGGGAGGAGCTGCTTGTGCATGTAAAGTAGCATAGGATGCAACTTCCCGTGGTAATTGAGCAGATTCCTCAACGAATGAGAGTGGAACAGGATTAATGTTTAAATTGTATGTACTCGCAATAGCACGAGCTTTTTCTACCGCTTGTTGTAGAGCTTGAATGAGGGCTTGCTCATAATATTTATTTGGATGAGATATTCGAAAGCGTAATCCTTTTGCTACGTTTGCCCCATTGGAAACGGCTATATCATATACTTCCCCTGCTTTTTGTACATTTAAAACGGTAATTTCATACAAATGCTCCACGCGGTATCCCTGAAGCAATGCTTTATCATTTACATATTCGTACTGAGGAGTGATTGTATACGAAATGGTTTCGATATCTTTGTCGGCAATACCTAGTTGTTTCAGTGCATCTAACAATTGTTTTGATTGCACTGCATTTTCTTCTTGCGCTTGTTTCACATTTTTACTATCAGTTCGAATGCCAAGTGTTAATATAACAACATTTGGTTTTGCTTTTACGATTCCTTCTCCTTGTACAGTAATAGTAGCTTCTTTACCAGTATTTGTCGTACGGATATTATGTAAATATGGATTCATTCCACCTTGCATTTTCCATCACCATCCTTTTTATATGTATATGTGTGAACAAAAAAGAAATTTATATGAAAAAAGTTACATAAATGAGAATGTTGAGGAAAGAAAGCATATACAACATAGGTATTTATAGATTATAATATGTGTAAATATGATAAAAAAGGGACGAGGCTAGTGAACGAAAAAAGAGAAACATTGATTTTAGAGTTATCCGGATCATTTAGAAAGATGATACGTTTATTACAAAATGATATTAATACACGTTTTGCAGAACATATGCCATATAATGAATTTTCTGTATTACGCGCGTTATTTTTAAACAGTCCACAGATGGCTTCGCAAATTGCGAGTGAAGTAAACGTAACCTCCAGTCATATTACAGCTGTTACTGATCGTCTCGTACGAAAAGGATTTGTAGAAAGAAAGCGTTCAAATTCAGACCGTCGTATCGTGTACTTAGAAATTACAGAACATGGAAGAGAAGTAACTGAAAAACTTGAAGCTGTGCGTAAAGAATATTATAAAGAGAGATTTAAAGGTTGGAGCGACCAAGAAATAGAAATGGTATTAGAGCTATTTGGCCGCGTATTATAATAAATGAGGATAGGAAGCGAAAGCTTTCCTATCCTTTTTCTTTTGAATAAAAACATTTTGAAACTCCAATACTTTAATTAAAAAGAATCGGAGTGAAAAATTATGAAACGTATTTTTACGCTTCTTATTATGACTGGAAGTTTTTTCTGCTTTCATCAATTCGTGGATGCTGCAACGCCAATTCAAGTCGTCCAAAAAGAATTACAACATATTTCAAATAAGCAACCTGTCTTATATTCGAAGTTATGGATTCGCTCTATGCAGAATACGATTTTATTTCATCATAGCGATAACGTTCGGCATGAAGATACGATAAGTAATGTGAAAAATTCTTCTCTTGTAAAAGTAAAACAACTTCCACTTCAGAAAGCATCGCAGTATATCCCGAGATTATCGCAATATATTTCTAAGTTTGAAGCTGAGAATGTGCAAGTGTACTATGTTGCTGCTCGTTATGAAGTGAAAAAAGAAAATCCGTATCAGTTAAATGGAATGAATTATTTTATGCAAGTGTTTATTCAACAAGGGGGAGAATGGAGAATTGCTGAAAGCATAGTCGCTCCAACAGATCAAATTGTAGCAAATGGTGACGGGTTTGGAACGAAGCAAGAAAAAGAGTATGGGAAAAGAAGAGAGAATGTGAAATAACCTCCTCATCGAGAGGAGGTTATTTTATTTAAAATTCCAAGAGACTTTCCATTTTAATATTTTAGGTAGGAAGAAATACGTAATGAAACTAGTCACCAAAAATCCGATGTAAAAGCTGGACAATGACTGCGCACGACTTAGTATTAAACCTCCAACGATTCCACCAAAGAAAATCGCACAACCTATAACTACTTTTTGTAGTTTCGGATATAATAAGTAGTTACCATTTCGCTCGTTGACTGAACGGGCATATAAATATATACCGATTGGTAATAAAACAATGATATGTACGATAGGTCCAATCAATGTTTTTACCGGTGGAATCTTTGTAAAGTTTGGTTCGTTATGACGTACTCCGTTTCGATCGGTATAAGCATTTTGTGGATCATAATTAAAGTGAATATTGAAATCTTCTGCTGCACTAGAAATACGTATGTTTTCCGTCACATTATATATAAGGCCACTGTTCTCATGAAATTCAGTGTTTGAGTGAACAGCAATGACGCCTGAAATAAGTGTTGGAAGTAATAATGGGAACATGAATAGAGCGGCAGTGAGAACTCCTTGCGATATAACATTCCCAGCGATTGTTCCTATACATAAGGCAAGTGTATAAATAGCAATTAGTACAATTAACATGTATATAAAATAACTATGAAAGGGGGAGAATACTTGATATTTATTATGAAAAGTTAACTTTTTCATAATAGCAAATAGCCCCCAGTTTAAAACGACAACAGCGGTGATATTACAGATTCCAAACAACCACTTTGTTATATAGAGGTGTGAACGTTTAAAGGGCATAGACCATAGCAAGTCGCTAGAGTTATCTTGTCTTTCCCATCCAATTAACGTACAAGCTAGAACGATAAGCACAATACCTAACAGCATGACAGAATCTAGAAGTGTTAAATTAAAGGTGTAATGATATACAGAGTTCCACTTTTTGTTGTCATTTAGAAATTGTTGCTGTTGAATAGAAGTCATATAGTAGTAATATGACAAAGTATAGAAACTGGCAAGCCAAAATAACCATACAACATATTTACTTTGTTGATACGTTCTTAGCCATAGTGCTTTTTGAAACATAGGATCTCTCCTTTAAAAAACTTTATAATTTGTTAAGCGTGATAATACAACATAAGTAATAATTCCAGCGAAAAACAAAGCGATATAGTAGTTAAGTAAGAAATGAAATTGGTTTAGTTTATAGCCACCTAGTAATGCAAAGTAAATGGTTGTCCCCCATATACATATTCGTAAATGCTTTTGGAAAATAAATATCTTTTGACTGTTTTCATTTGGCGATCGTTTATATAAATATGTTCCAAGTAGTAAGTAAACTATTGTATAAAAAATAGGGACTAACATCGATTTAGCTGAATAATAGTGATAAGATGCTGGATCTCTTAAAGTAGTTGAGTCATTTTCTTTTTTACGTGATTCAGGATTATAATGGTAATAAATCGTGAAGTTATATATTGGTGCAACTATATTTGTTTTTTTATTGATTTCATAAAGTTGTTGATCTAATTTATTATTTTTAGTATTGGTAGCCTCTAAATGGTTTATCGTAAAAGTGTACACTAGTGGAATAAATGTAAGCCCCATTAGTAACCATGGAATACAAAAAACAACCTGTGAAACAATGCTTCCAGTAAAAGTACCGATACATAAAGCGGCTGTATATACTGCAACATAAGAAACAATTGCATAAAGAAAGTATCGATGAAATGGACTAAAAGATTGATAATCAAAATGAATGGTTGTTCTATAAATAACATACATAAGGATCCAATTTATAAGTAACGAGCCCAAAATACAAAATGAACCAAAAGCCCATTTAGATAAGAAAACATCTTTTCTTTTAAACGGCATCGTCATAAGTAGTGTATTCGATTGGTTGCTACGTTCCCACCCTATCAATAAACAGGCTAAAGCAATAATAAGAACTGTTAACAAAAAACTATTACCTTCTCCCGAAGAAAAGGCATAAAAATAATAATACTGCTTCCCTTTTTCTTGTAATTTGTAATACGCATCAAGTTCTTTCTGCGCGATTCTATAGTAGCTAAAAGATAATAAGTAAAGCGAACTAAAGAAGAATAGTAACACAGCATATTTCCCGCGCTTCCAATTCCACATCCACAAAGCCTTATGAAACATACTCATCCCCCTCCAGTGTCGTAACGAAGACATCTTCAAGTGACATTGTTAATTCTTCAATGAGTATAGGTTGTTCTTTATAAAACTTCTCCAGTGTTATAGCCACATTTCCCTCAATTAAGATGGTATATACTTTTCCTATTTGATTTAATATTTTAATATTGCTTAAGTTTTCTAGTTTTTGAGGTAGTGAACGTTCATAAGCTACTTGGATTTTAGCAAATCGTGATTTTGCATCGTCTAGTGATGTAATAGAAGATATAGTATGGCCTTTTAATATAATAATTGTATCTGCAATTTGTTCCACTTCATCTAAATGGTGAGTTGAGATGAAAATGGTAATTTCTTTTTCTGCAACTTCTCCAACGAGAAACTGTAAAATCTGCCTTTTCACAATAGGATCAAGTCCATTTGTCGGTTCATCTAAAATGATATATTCTGCTTTTGTAGAAACAGCTAAAATGATGGCGAGCAGTGCTTTCATTCCTTTTGAGTAACTACGAATTCTTTTGTTTGGTAAGTTAAAACGTTCTAACAGTTCATAGAAATGTGTTTCATCAAATGCGGCATAAACTGCTTTATAAAACTTTACAATTTCTTTTATCGTATAGCCGTTCAGTATGTTAGTAGAATCCGGAACATATACGATTTTTTGCTTTATTTCAGGACACTGATGAATGTTTGTATCTTCATATGTAACAGTCCCTGCATCAGGGTCTAAAATGCCGACCATCGTTCGTAATAAAGTTGTTTTCCCTGCACCGTTTCTTCCAAGTAATCCGATGATACTTCCTCTTTGTAATGTGAAAGAAACATCATCTAAGATTGTTTGATTATCAATCGTTTTCTTCAAGCTTGTCACTTTCAGCATCTGCATTTCCTCCAATCTCTTTGTAGTATGAATCTATCCAATCATGAATTTTATCTTTCGTAACACCAAGATAAGAGGCTTCTAATAGTAATTGATGAAATTGCTTTTCAACCATAGCGATTTTCCTTTCGTCTAATGTTGGGGTAATCGATTGGGATACAAATGTTCCTTTTCCTCGTAATGTTTCAATAATCCCTTGTCGCTCTAACTCTTGATACGCTTTACTCACTGTATTTGGATTGATAACGAGTAAAGAAGCGAGTTCGCGTACAGAAGGAAGTTTATCACTTGGAGCTAACATTTTTTTCAATACGAGTTCTTTTATATTTTGAACAATTTGTTCCCATATCGGAGTGTTGCTTCTTGGATCAAGTTGAATATGCAAGAGCAATGTCTCCTTTCTGACATGTATTAAGTGTACTACTTCGTGTAATACACTTAATACAATAAAGGTGATGAATGTGTTTGTCAACTGAAAATGTTAGAAAAATATGGTATTAAAAAATGAAAAATTGGAAAAAATAGGTTTGATATAGAATGGAGGGTTAGTCATGAAGCGAGTTTTTGGAATACTTGTTTGTTTCATGTTATTGCTTTCTGGTACTTCAGTTGGTTTCGCACAATCTGAGAAGACGAAGCAGGAGAAAACAGAAGAAACAACGCCTAAGTTAGCAGAACAAGCATCATCAGCAATTGTAATTGAACAAGATACAGGTAAAGTTTTGTTTGATAAAAATCCAAATGAAAAATTACCACCTGCTAGTATGACGAAGATTATGACAATGCTATTAATTATGGAACAAGTTGAAAAAGGAAAACTAAAACTGACCGATAAAGTTAGAGCGAGTGAACATGCAGCTTCAATGGGTGGATCACAAATCTTTTTAGAGCCTGGAGAAGAAATGACTGTAAATGAAATGCTAAAAGGTATTGCCATTGCATCTGGAAATGATGCATCTGTTGCAGTAGCGGAGCATATCGCTGGTTCAGAAGAAGGTTTTGTAAATATGATGAACAAAAAGGCGAAAGATTTAGGACTGAAAAATACTCATTTTCAAAACCCAACAGGTCTTCCGGCTAAAGACCATTATTCCACGGCAAATGATATGGCTATAATGGCGAAAGAATTGATGAAGTACCCACTTATTCGCAAATACACAGGTAAATACGAAGACTATTTACGTCAAGATACGGATAAGAAGTTTTGGCTCGTTAATACGAATAAGTTAGTGCGTTTTTATCCTGGAGTAGATGGTGTGAAAACAGGTTTTACAACAGAAGCAAAATATTGTTTAACAGCATCGGCTGAAAAGAATGGGATGCGTATTATTTCAGTTGTTATGGGAGCACCTACATCGAAAGAACGGAACAATCAAGTAACGAAGCTTCTTGACTACGCATTTGGTCAATATATGACAAAGAAATTGTATACACGAGGCGAAAAAATTAAGACTGTCCAAGTAGGAAAAGGGAAAAAAGAAAAAGTAGATTTAGTTGCGTCAGACAATGTGTCTCTTCTTATGAAGAAGGGTGAAAATATGGACAAGGTAAAGCAAGAAGTAATTGCTGAAAAGAAAGTGAAAGCGCCGATTAAAAAGGGTGATGCGCTTGGTACACTTGTTATTAAAAAAGATAAAGATGTTTTATTAAAGCAAACAATTATAGCAAAAGAAGATGTTGCAGCAGCGAGCTGGTGGGAGTTATTTAAAAGAAGTTTTGGGATGTTTTCAACATCAAAGTAGCGGCAAACATTTTGCCGTTTTTCTATTCGTATGTAAGTAAATAATTGCTGAATGGTTTCACTTTATGGCGAAATAGTTCTTCTTTTGTCAGTAGGAAGGATTCTAATGTTGTATCACGAAAATCTTTATGTATGTAAATGAGTAAAGTTTGAGCATAAGGAGGAAATCGTGTGAGTCTTTCCATGCAATTAGAAGTAAAACGTGACGTCCTATGTGTGAGACTAGCGGGTGAATTGGATCATCATACTGCTGAAGAGTTGCGAACGAAAGTAACAAATATGATTGAGACACATGGTGTTCATCATATTGTTTTGAGCCTAGAGAACTTATCGTTTATGGATAGTTCTGGTTTAGGTGTTATATTAGGCCGATATAAGCATGTAAAGGGATTAGGTGGAGAAATGGTTGTTTGTGCAATTTCACCGCCTGTTAAACGTCTATTTGAAATGTCGGGCTTATTTAAAATTGTTCGCTTAGAAGAAAGTGAAGCGCATGCGCTCGCGACGTTGGGGGTGGCATAGATGAGAAATGAAATGAACCTTCAATTTTCAGCATTAAGTCAAAATGAATCGTTTGCTCGCGTTACAGTGGCTGCTTTCATTGCGCAACTTGACCCAACGATGGAAGAACTTACGGAGATTAAAACAGTTGTGTCAGAAGCAGTTACGAATGCAATTATTCATGGGTACGAAGGAAATGCAGAAGGTGTTGTTTATATTTCTGTAATTTTGGAAGAAGCAATGGTGAAACTCACGATTCGAGATGAAGGGATTGGCATCTTTGATTTAGATGAAGCGAGACAACCCCTTTTTACAACTAAACCTGAATTAGAGCGTTCCGGAATGGGATTTACTATCATGGAAAATTTTATGGATGAAGTAGAAGTTATTTCAAACGAATCTTTCGGGACAACAATCCATTTGACAAAATACTTATCAAATAGTAACGCTCTATGCAATTAAGGAGAATAGCCTATGGACATAGAGGTCAAAAATGAGAAGAAGAAACCTCAGTTAAAGGACCACGAGCTAAAAGCGTTAATTCAAAAAAGTCAAGATGGAGATCAACAAGCAAGAGATACAATTGTTCAAAGTAATATGCGTCTCGTATGGTCGGTTGTGCAGCGTTTTCTTAATCGAGGATACGAACCAGATGATTTATTTCAAATTGGATGTATTGGGCTCTTAAAATCGGTAGATAAATTTGATTTATCTTTCGACGTGAAATTTTCAACATATGCAGTTCCAATGATTATTGGTGAAATACAGCGATTTCTACGTGATGATGGATCAGTGAAAGTAAGTAGATCTTTAAAAGAAACAGGAAATAAAATACGAAAGATGAGAGACGAGCTTTCGAAAGAATTTGGAAGGGCTCCAACGATTAATGAAGTAGCCGAAGCGTTAGAACTAACGCCAGAGGAAGTGGTTCTGGCGCAAGAAGCGAGTCGTGCTCCTTCATCCATACATGAAACGGTGTATGAAAACGATGGAGATCCGATTACTATTTTGGATCAAATTGCAGATCAATCTGAAACGAAATGGTTTGATAAAATTGCTTTAAAAGAAGCAATTAGAGAATTAGATGAGCGAGAACGTTTAATTGTGTATTTACGCTACTATAAAGATCAAACCCAATCAGAAGTAGCGGAACGAATAGGTATTTCGCAAGTACAAGTTTCAAGACTTGAAAAGAAAATATTAAAACAGATGAAAGATCGAATAGATGAATAGCTATCTATTCGATCTTTTTTTATGGCTTAAATTAGGAGGAGATTGTAAACTTTCGTAAAAATTAACAGAATTTATTGATAATTTAGTAAATTTAAAATATAATCCAATTATGAACTTGTTACAAAGGGGGAAGGAAATATGGAAACGAGGCAACAATGGGGAACGAGGGCTGGATTTATTTTCGCAGCGGTCGGCTCTGCCGTTGGATTAGGCAACATATGGCGTTTTCCTTATACAGCGTATGAAAATGGGGGAGGCGCATTCTTTTTACCGTACTTATTCGCATTATTAACGACTGGTATTTCATTATTGGCGTTTGAATTTGCTCTTGGGCATCGTCACCGTGGTTCAGCGCCACTTACGTTCTTCCGTATTCATCCGCGTGCTGAATTTATCGGATGGTGGCAAATGTGTGTAACGTTTATCGTTTCAACATATTATGCAGTAATTATTGCTTGGTCTATTTCGTATACATACTTTGCGATTACTGGAGCATGGGGAAAAGACACGGAATCATTTTTATTTAAAGAATATTTACAGGTTGCAGATAAGCCAGGACAATTTGGAGGGCTTGTACCAGAAGTATTGATCCCGTTAGCTCTCGTTTGGATTATTGTGCTCGGTGTAGCATTCAAAGGAGTTAAAAAAGGAATCGAAGTCGTTAACCGCATTTTCATTCCTTTACTAGTTGTTATGTTTCTTATTATCGTAGTTCGTGCAGTGACGATGGAAGGTGCGATGCAAGGGTTAGATGCATTCTTCAAACCAGATTGGAGTCGTATTTTTGATGGGAAAGTATGGCTTGCAGCTTATGGCCAAATTTTCTTTAGCTTATCTTTAGCATTCGGAATTATGATTACGTATTCTAGTTATTTACCAAAAAACTCAGATACAACAAATAATGCTTTTATTACGGGCTTTGCAAACTCAGGATTTGAATTATTAGCAGGTATTGGGGTCTTTGCAGCTCTTGGATTTATGGCAAATAATATGGGAGTACCGGTTGATAAAGTAGCGAGTGCTGGTGTAGGACTTGCGTTCGTAGTATTCCCGCAAATTATTAATGAATTACCGATGTCACCGTTATTTGGCGTATTATTCTTCTTATCGTTAACAGTAGCCGGGATTACATCACTTATTTCACTCGCAGAAGTATGCTTTGCTGCCGTATCTGAAAAGTTCAGCTTAAGCCGCCAAAAAACAATTGGAATTATGGGGACGCTTCTTGTACTAGTTTCTCTTGTTTTTGCAACACGTGGCGGTCTTATGTTCCTAGATGTTGTGGATTACTTCGCTAATAATTTCGGATTAATTACGATTGCGCTAGCGGAAGTAGTTACGATAGGACTCATTCTACGCCGTTTACCAGTGTATCAAAATCACGCAAACTTCGTATCTGATATAAAGTTAGGGACGTTTTGGAGAGTGAGTTTACTCGTTATTACCCCGCTTATGTTAGGGTACATGTTAATTGATGGCACAATCCAAAATATTAAAAAGAACTACGGAGATTATCCAACGGAGTTTGTTGTAACATATGGTTGGTCAATTGCAGCAGCGTTCCTTATCGTTGCGCTAATCATTTGTCTAAAGAAATGGAATACACAAATACATTCAGATTCTGCTAGGCTTGAAAAAGAATGGAAAGATCGGGGTGTTTCATAATGAGTGGATCAGCGATTATGATGATGGTTATTGGTATAGTAGTCATTTGGGGAGGACTCGCATTAAGTATTGCAAATTTATTTAAGAAAAAGGCATAAACTAAAAAACATCTGTACCGAAATGGTACAGATGTTTTTTTATGAAAAAATTGTATTAGAAAAAAATTCAATAACCATACTACAACTACGAGGAAGAGTGAAGAGGTGAATGAAAATTGGAACGAACAATTTATATTAAAATGCGTAATCGATTAAAAGTTTCTCCTACGTATGAGGTAAAGCTAGGTGATGTTGCTCAACTTGCAGGAGATGCTCTGGTAGTTCAGTCGTTACAGGATGAGGTAGTTTACAAAATAACAGCGCATGATAAGACGCATGTTGTAATTGATGTTATGAAAATTATTGAGATTATTAGGCAAAAAGCGGCCAATATACAAATTAATTTACTCGGTTCTGGACAAACTCTTGTTGAAATTATATATGAAAAAAAGAAAGTACATCCGATTTTCTTCGGACTTGTATGGTTGTTACTTTTCATTGGAGCGGCCCTTGCAATCATTTATTTCCATGAAGATGTAAGTATGCAACAAGTGCACCAACGACTATATTACATGATTACGGGAGAATTTAAGGCGCAACCACTTCTATTTCAAATTCCTTATTCAATAGGTCTTGGGTTAGGTATGGTCTTATTTTTTAATCATGTATTTCAAAAGCGAATTAATGAAGAGCCGAGCCCGTTAGAAGTGGAGATGTTCCAATATCAGCAGTCACTTGATCAATATGTAATTGTTCATGAAAACAAGGACAATATGAAACAACTTGCCGATGATTGAGTTTGGTCTTGTTATTTTAATTGGTTTAGCGGGAGGAATTGCAGTAGGTAGCGGATATGTCGCATTTTTAGCTGTACTTGGTATAATCCCTCGATTAGCCCAATTAACGAGAAGTGGAAAGCACATTCAATATTTTGAGTGGGCAGTTATTGCAGGTACATTAACAGGAGCTTGGTGTAGTTTGAAAAACATTACATTTCAAACGTCGCAATATTGGCTTGTTATATTAGGAATATTTTGTGGCACATTCATTGGAATGCTTGCGGCTGCATTAACAGAAGTGTTAAATGTTTTACCTATTTTAGCGAAACGAGTAGGGGTAGAAGGGAAAATCGTTGTTTTACTCGTTGCTCTTGTACTTGGCAAAGTAATAGGCTCATTGTTTCACTGGATTTATTTCGTAAAGTAGGAGGCAATATATAAATGACAGGACGAAAACTAAAGGATGATTACATAAATAAAGTGAAGGAGTACCATCCAAAACCAAACTATTTCATAAATTGTGTTAAGGCATTTCTTGTAGGTGGACTCATTTGTACTGTTGGAGAAGTATTGATGAAATTTTATATACATTATTTTCATTTTAGTGAACAAGAGGCAGGAAATCCGACAGTTGCAACTCTTGTTTTATTATCAGCAATTTTAACAGGTTGTGGTGTATATGATAAAATCGGTCAATTTGCTGGAGCAGGATCGGCCGTACCTGTTACGGGATTTGCAAATTCTATGGCGAGCGCTGCGCTAGAACATAAGAGTGAAGGAATTGTGCTTGGTGTTGCTACAAATATGTTTAAGCTTGCGGGAAGTGTTATCGTTTTTGGGGTCGTTGGTGCATATATTATTGGATTAATAAGATATACATTTCAAATTTTGATGTCTTAAAGGAGGGCTAGTATGAGATTGACAGGGAAACAAACGTGGGTATTTCAAAATGATATTTATGTGAATGCAACCGGTACGGCTGTTGGTCCGAAAGAAGCTGAAGGCCCTCTTGGAAAGGATTTTGATATTTCATATGATGATTTACATTGCGGAGAGGAAAATTGGGAACTTGCTGAACGAAGATTAATGTCAGACTCGATTCAACAAGTTGTACAAAAAGGAAATGTAAAAACATCACAAATTGATTTCTTTTTAGCTGGCGATTTATTAAATCAAACAGTGACAGCAAATTATGTTGCGCGTAAGTGGGGAATTCCTTTTTTAGGAATGTTTAGTGCTTGTGCGACTTCGATGGAGACTTTAGCAGTTGGATCAGCCTTTATAGACGGTGGATTCGCAAATCGTGTTTTAGCGACGGTGAGTAGTCATAATGCAACGGCTGAAAGACAGTTTCGTTATCCAACAGAGTATGGGGGACAAAAACCAGGAACAGCAAATTCCACTGTTACAGGTGCAGGATCTATATTAATTAGTAAAGAAAAAAGTACCATTAAAATTACAGCAGCTACGATTGGAAAAGTGCAAGATTTAGGAATTGCGAATCCTTTAGATATGGGATCGGCGATGGCACCGGCTGCTGCTCATACAATTCAACAACATTTTGAAGATTTGAAGAGAAGTGCAGCAGATTATGATTTGATTGTTACCGGTGATTTATCAGCTATTGGGACACCAATTGCGAAACAACTTTTATTGGAAGAAGGTTATGATATTGGGCATATATATAATGATTGCGGGTTAATGATTTATGATTCCGATCAAGAAGAAGTATTTGCAGGTGGTAGTGGTTGTGCTTGTTCAGCTGTTGTCACATATGGTCATTTATTAAGCGAGATGCAAAAAGGGAATTTACAACGAATTTTTGTCGTTGCTACTGGTGCGTTATTAAGTCCGATGATGATGCAGCAGAAAGAAACAATTCCAACAATTGCACATGGTGTCGTATTTGAGAGGGTGAAGGGAGAGTGAATTGTGGATTTTATATATGCATTTCTTGTAGGAGGCGCTATTTGTGTAATTGGACAAGTATTATTAGATTTCGCAAAGCTAACACCAGCCCATTTAATGGCTACCTTTGTAGTCATAGGAGCAGTTTTAGATGGATTCGGACTGTACGATAAGCTAATAAAGTTTGCTGGTGCTGGGGCGACAGTTCCTATTACAAGCTTTGGACATTCACTATTGCACGGGGCAATGCATGCGGCAGAAAAACACGGATATATAGGGATTGGTATGGGTATGTTTAGTTTAACGTCTGCAGGTATTTCTGCAGCGATATTATTTTCATTTTTTGTAGCACTTATATGTAAACCGAAAGGATAAATCAAATGAGACGAAGGGTTGTTTTGGTCACAGATGGAGATGAATATGCAAAGCGAACAATTGAGCTTTTAACGAAGGAATTTGGGGGAAGGTGTATTTCAGCAACACAAAGTAATCCAACCAAATTGACAGGGAAGAAAGTTGTTGAGCTTATTATGCAAACGCCATATGACCCTGTATTTGTCATGTTTGATGACAGCGGATTTATTGGAGAAGGATCTGGTGAAAAAGCTTTAAAATATGTAGCCACGCATAAACAAATTGATGTACTGGGGATTTTGGCAGTAGCGTCTAATACACATCATTGGGAATGGGCACGTGTAGATGTAAGTGTAGATCGAAACGGGAATTTAACCGAATATGGCGTTGACAAATTTGGACTTCCAGATGGTGAAGTTGGCAGAATTAGCGGAGATACAATTTATTGTTTGGATGACTTGAATGTTCCTGTCATTGTTGGTGTCGGTGACATTGGTAAGATGTGTGGAAATGATGAATGGGAGAGAGGGTCACCTATTACTAGAAAAGCGATTCAATTAATTTTGGAAAGGAGTGGTTTTTATGACGAAGCCTAAAAAAGTAGAAATCCCTATTTCATCTTTCATCAGTGATAATGAAAATTACTTAAAGCAAACAGCTGGACTGGGTGTTACATACGATGTTGGCATTCGTAAATTTCAAATTTTAAATAAAGAAATTGGTGTGTTATTTGTAAACGGACTTTGTGATACAAATTATATTATCCCTATTCTAGAAGAAGCGGTGGATACAAATGAAATAAGGGATGTAGAAGAAGATACAGTGAAGCTTTTAGAGAATCGTTTAATTCATCAACAAGTAAGTAAAGTGAAAACGATGGATGAGGTAATGCTTCAAGTATTATCAGGACTCATTATTATATTTGTGGAAGGAGAAACGGAAGCGTTTGCGATAGATGTTCGTAGCTATCCAGGACGAACACCGACAGAACCAGATACTGAAAAAGTAGTACGTGGTGCGAGGGATGGATTTGTTGAAAATATCGTTGTAAATACGGCATTAATTCGTAGGAGAATCCGGGATCCACGTCTTCGAAATGAAATGCTTCGAGTGGGAGATCGATCACAAACGGATATTTGTATTACATATGTACAAGATGTCGCAAATCCAGATTTAGTTAAGATTATAAAACAGGAATTAAATAACATCGATGTAGATGGAATTACGATGGCGGATAAAACCGTGGAAGAATTTGTTGTAAAGCAAAGTTATAATCCTTTCCCACTTATTCGATATACAGAAAGACCAGATGTAGCGGCGAATCATCTATTAGAAGGGCATGTACTAGTGCTCGTTGATACATCACCGAGTGCCATGATTACGCCAACAACGTATTTCCACCATTTACAGCATGCAGAAGAGTTTAGACAAAATCCAGCTGTCGGTACATTTTTACGTTGGGTACGTTTTTTAGGTGTTTTATTCTCCTTATTTTTACTACCATTTTGGTTAGTGTTTGTATTTGATCCAACCCTATTACCGGCAAATCTTGCTTTTATTGGACCGACTAAGATGACACATTTACCAATTCTATTACAGGTATTAATGGCAGAGGTCGGGCTTGAGTTTTTAAGGATGGCTGCCATTCATACTCCAACATCATTATCATCTGCAGCAGGGTTAATTTCTGCCATATTAATTGGTCAAATTGCAATTGATGTAGGTTTGTTTGTACCAGAAGTAATTTTATACGTAGCAGTTTCTATGATTGGAGCATATGCAACACCGAGTTATGAACTAGGGCTTGGGAATAAAGTCGGAAAGCTATTCGTCATTATTTTGACAGGTATATTTCATGAAATGGGATTCGTAGTCGGAATGACGATATTGATTTTATTTTTAACGTCTATAAAAAGTCTGCAAACACCGTATTTATGGCCGTTTTTACCATTTGATTGGGGGGCATTAACAAAAATTCTACTCCGTCCAACGATGTCTAGTTTAAAAGTGCGCCCAAGTATTGTAAGACCTCAAAATGTAAGAAGGCAAAAATAAGCAGGATTAATCCTGCTTATTTTTTTATCGAAAATTTATTGTTTTTTAACAAAAATCAAACATTTTTTGTGTACACTTAGAGTAGATATTGTGTATGGAAGGGGAAGAGGACATGATTAAATTATTTGTAAGTGATTTAGATGACACGCTCGTTTACGATGTGAATCATATGCAAAAAGAAGATGAACGTGCACTTTGTTGGTTAGCTGAAAAAGGGACAAAGATTTGTTTTGCCTCTGGCCGCTTTACTCATCGAATTGATGAAGTCGTAAATAGATTTGCATTCCCGTATTACACAACTAGTTTAAATGGAGCGACGATGTTACTGCCGGATGGAAAAATATTTCATGAATCAAGCTTTGAAGATGGGATTGCCCAGGAAATATATCGATATATACATAAAAAGGGACTAGCAGATATTGTTTGTGCAAATGAGCAACGATATACAAAAAGAAAGAATGAACATCATCATACTTTTGAAACGTATATGGGCGTACATATTGCTGAAATAGAAGCATTAGAAGAGGAATTTGGTAAAACTGTACACCCTGCGAAATTGTTTGTTTTTGGGGAAGAAGAGACAATTGAAGCGTTAGATCAAGAATTACGATATACATTTCAGAGCGAAGCGGAAGTTTTCATGTCTGGTAAACGCTATGTTGACATTATGCCGAGGGGAGTAAGTAAAGGAAGTGCTTTAAGGAGACTAATGGAACATTTGCAAATTGAAGCAAATGAGGTTGCATGCATTGGAGATTCTTTCAATGATATTTCTATGTTTGAAGTAACCCCGCATTCATTTACTCTTCATCATGCTCATCCATATGTGAAGGAGAAGGCAAATCATATAGTTCGTTCGGTTGAAGAAGCTATTATGAAATTGCCGTTACTCGTATAAAAAAAGAAGCTCGTCAGCGACGAGCTTCTTTTTACTTGAATAAAGATTTAACAAAATCAATGATACTTGAGAAGAAATCTTTCACTTTATCTAGGAAACTTTGCCCTTCTTCAGATCCTAAAAAGGCAGAAACGTGTTCTTTTGCTTTATTTAACTGACTGCCAACTTGATTCCAATCGATATTAAGATTTTTCATTTTATCAAATAGCGCAACTAAGTTATCTAACTGTTCATCCGTTAATGTAATACCAAGTTGATCAGCAATTTTTTTAATTAATGAACGTAAATCTTCAGTCGTTTGTGGCTGCTCTTTTGCAATCTCTTCTTTAATTTTTGCAACAAGTTGAACTGCTTTTTCTTCACCAATTTTATCGCCGAGCTGGGCTGTTTGAACCATTTCTTCATTAGCTACTTTTTTTACTTCTTCAGGAATTGCTTTGTTCGATGTTGTTTCATAGGCCTTCATTAAACCTGTTAAAGCAGCAGTTCCTGAAACTTTAAATGGTGCGGTGATTTGAATCTCCGCATCTTTCACACCCGCTGTAATAAGTGCGTTTGTGTACATTGCATCTGTTATCGAATTAATGTTTTTTGAACGTACAATCAGACCAGATCCTGGTTTTGTGTATGTAATCATAGAAGAGGAAATTGCTCTCGTGCCAATTTGTGCTTTTGGAACAATGCCTTCTAGAAATTTATGTTCTTCCGCATTAGATACAGTAATGATCGTAGCATCTTTCGGTGCTTTCATTTCTTTTAACAGATCTTGTTTTTGCTGTTCGGATAAGTTCTCTCCTAGTGTAACAATTGATTCTCCCTCGATGATGTCTGCAAATGAAGCTGTTGGCATCATAAATACCGTTACAGCTAATAGCAGAGCTAGTAATTTCGTTTTCACGAAAAATCGCTCCCTTTCTCTTTCTAAAATTTTCGGGCAACACAGTTATTATAGTATATTTTTTTTATTTGTCACCTAGCTTTTTCCACATTTCAAAAAAGAAGTATGTAGATTGTCGGATTCTTTTTGTTTCTAGTCATGAATGTGGTAATATAGTGCTGAGATAGTTGAAAGGAGACATATACGTATGAAAACTTTAGGATACATATTAATGGAAAACGGTGAAAAAATCGACTTGGAATTTTTCCCAGAAGAAGCACCGAAAACAGTAGAAAACTTTAAAAAATTAGCAGAGCAAGGATTTTATGATGGTGTGTCATTCCACCGTGTTATTCCTGGCTTCGTAAGCCAAGGTGGAGACCCAACAGGAACAGGTGCAGGTGGCCCAGGTTACTCTATCGCATGTGAAACTGATGGAAATCCTCATAGACACCTTGTAGGATCACTTTCTATGGCTCATGCTGGCCGTAACACAGGCGGTAGCCAATTCTTTATCGTTCATGAGCCACAGCCACATTTAGATGGTGTACATACTGTATTCGGTAAAGCAACAAGCGGTATTGAAACAGTATTAAACATGCGTCAAGGTGATGTAATGAAAGAAGTTAAAGTTTGGGAAGAATAATTTAATGAGAAAAGAGAGCTATTGCTCTCTTTTTTATTTTTTAATAGGAATGGGTATTCCGTTTACAGTACATGATACAAGTAGTATTGTAATTGTGGTGAAAATATGTCACTTATGAGAACAAAATTTTAACAAATTACATAGAATACATTAGATTACATGTTTCAATAAATATTTTTATTACATTAATTTTGCTAGAATTCATTTGCTCTCAGGTGATGAATATTGAAGTGATAATGAGCAGTGGATGTTTCTTTTAACTTTCATATAACAACATTTCTTCTTTTATCTACTTAGAAAAAATAGTACTGAAACATATATTTGACTTTCTTCTTTTCGCTTTGTATGATTATCAAGTTGTTTTAAGCCCTTCTCACTCTGTTGAAAATATTGTAAAATGAATGTGATATGAAAAGAGTGGTTGAGGGGATTAATAGTTTGTAACTTTTGTAAGAAGGGATAAGGGTTATGTTAATTCGTTTTAAAAAAAGTTATGAAAAAATTGCAATGGGGCTTCTTTCGTTTATGCCAACTGAAAAAGATGTGAAAACATTACAATTGACTATGAAAGAGTATGAAGCAAAAGATGATTGGCAATTGTATTTGTGGAAACAAAATGAAGATTTTGTTGGAATAATGGGGATTGTAAAAAAAGAGAATCAAGTTTTGGAAATTCAGCATTTGAGTGTGAACCCGTCTCACCGTCATATGGGTATTGGGACGAAGATGGTTCAAGAGTTAAAGAGTAAATTTCTTGAGTTTACAATTTGCGGAAATGAGCAAACAGCAAGTTTTTGCAAAAAGTGTAAAGGGCTTGAACAAAATATACATTCGTGAAAGCAGAGATAAGTAGTTTATTATCTCTGCTTTCTTTTTTGTAATTGTTCGTTTCGTTCAGCAATGACTTCTGTTCGATCACGTAATGTATGTTTATGTATTATATATTCATTAGAAGTAGCATTTACGTCTTTCCAAGGGAGGTTTTGTTTCTGACATAATTCTATGCAGTGCTTTTCTAATGCTGCATCTGATAATGGTAAAAATAACGGTGTAAAACCTTCTTCTTTCTGTATAGATTGCAATCTATCCTCGAGTAAGAATAGAAGTTGTGTCTGATTTATTCCTAAACGTAGTAAAGGTGCACTGTTTTTTTCTAAAATCGTTATGGCGCTTTTCATCATCTTCTCTGCGCCATTCCAGTTAAAGCGTCTTTGATGGTATAAAGATACTGCAATTTGAATAAGACCAACTAAATAATTATCACGATTTCCTCTCGGTTTTGTTTTCCAATATTCTTCCAGTATTTCGTGGCATTCAAAATAATCATAATCTCCATGGAAATGAATTAAAAATTGTATGTATTCGGTAGGATACATTTTCTTCACCCCTGTTTAACGGTTATAAATACAAGTGTATCATAGAAATATGAACAATAAACGACTAGGGAATTTTCCCTAGCCGTTATTGTTCATATTAGCAGAAGCAAGCTGCCCCTACAATAATTAGTAAAATAAACAATACAACAAGTAATGCGAACCCACCGCTAAAACCGCAATCAACGTGACCCATAGTTTTTTGACCTCCTACATTGTTCTTACTACACTGTTATCATATGAAGTGGTGGGCATGATGGCATAGGCATCGGTCTATTTTTAATTAAATTTCTTAAAAAGGTTGGATAGAACATGAGTATGCTCTATACTTATGTTGTTATAGAAAAAATGTGGTGGGATGCTTTGTGCAGTATAATTTTAAAGTAGAGGCTTTTGAAGGGCCTTTAGATTTATTGTTACATTTAATACATCGTTATGAAATTGACATATATAATATTCCTGTAGCGGAAATTACAGAGCAATATTTATCTTATGTTCATACGATGAAAGAACTACAATTAGATATTGCAAGTGAGTATTTAGTAATGGCTGCAACGTTATTACAAATTAAAAGTAAAATGTTGTTGCCCAAACATGAGGAAGATGTACTTGATAACGGTGATGACTTTATAGATGATCCTCGTCAAGAATTGATGGAGAGGTTAATTGAATATAAGAAATATAAGCAAGTTGCTACTGAGCTAAAAGAAAGAGAACAAGAAAGAGCACAGCTATATACACGTCCGCCAATTGATTTTACATCATTGCAACAAGAAGAGGAGACAAGCTTGCCTCTTGATGTTACGTTATATGATATGCTAGCGGCATTTCAAAAATTAATGCGCCGTAAAAAAGCAAAGACACCTGTAACAACACGTATCACTCGTCAAGAAATACCGATTGAACAGCGCATGACTGATATTTTAAAGCAGTTAGAAATACAAGGTGGTCGTCAAAGTTTTTATGATTTGTTTGTTGATGATGAACGAGAAATAATGGTTGTAACATTCTTAGCGGTACTTGAGCTTATGAAAAATCAACAAATCATAATCGAACAAGAACATAATTTTGATGAAATTTTCGTATCAAGCTCTACTAAATCTGCATAGAGTTAGTATGGAAAATGAGATAGAAATATTATACCTCATGCTAGGTTTGAATGTATCGTTTGGAACAAGAGAAAAAATATTGAACCGAACGCATTAATTGTGATTCGGTTTTTTGATGTGTATTTTTATGGAGAAAATAGGAGGAAGGAGCTCGTAAAATGGATAGAACAGAACAGAAATCGATCATTGAAGGGCTTTTATTTGTTTCTGGTGATGAAGGAATTTACCCAGAACAAATAGCGAAAGTCCTTGAAATTGAAGGAAATGAAGTAATCGATATTTTAGAAGAAATGCAAAAAGAATGTGAAGGTGCACACCGCGGTTTGCAAATTGTACAGTATGCAAAAGTATATCGTTTTGCTACAAAGAAAGAACATGCGTCGTACTATCAAAAACTAATAGATATCCCAACAGCTGCTTCACTCTCTCAGGCTGCTCTAGAAACGTTAGCGATTGTTGCATATCGTCAACCAATCACGAGAACTGAAATGGAAGAGATTAGAGGAGTGAAAACCGATAAAGCGTTACAAACGTTAGTTTCACACTTACTTATAAAAGAAATGGGAAGAGCGGAAGGGCCAGGGCGTCCTATTTTATATGGAACAACGAAAGAATTTTTGGACACGTTTGGATTGAAAACATTAGATGATTTACCTCCGCTTTCTGAAGAGAACGAACAAATGAATGAAGCAGATTTATTCTTCGGTTCTTTACAAGAGATATCGAAATAAAAGCTTAGCATTTTGCTAAGCTTTTTTTGTATATCAATTATATACCGTGCCATACTAATTGAAAAAAGGAGACGAGTTATGAGAAGTATGCGAAGTATTTTATTATTAGTTTCTGTTTTGTTATGCTTTTCTTTAAATAGTGCATCGGCCAAAAGGTATATGATGTCTATTCATACCGCGTCTCCTTTACATATGCAGCGGCAACATTTTGGTAAAATGAAAGTGAGTTTCTTAAAAGTTGGACAAGGTGATGCAACACTTATTACATTGCCAAATGGACAAACGATGTTAATTGATGGAGGACCTTATGAAGCTGGTGAGGTTATCATCCAAAAACTAATTGAAAAAGGAATTAATCATTTAGATGCTATCGTCAGTACTCATCCTGATATGGATCACATTGGAGGGCTCATTCCGATTGTAGAGCAAATGCCGGTATCACTTATATTAGATAGTGGAAAAACATATAGTTCTCTTACTTATCATACGTATCGAACCAATATAAAGAAAAGGGGAATCCCTTTCATTTCAGTAAAAGAGGGCCAACACATACCGCTAGATCCGCATGTTTCCATACAAGTATTAAACAACGGGAAGTCCAAAGATGAAAATAATGAATCTTCAATTGTATTAAAGATTCGATATGGTAAGGCAGATTTTTTACTAATGGGTGATGCTGATGTGCGGACGGAAACTGAAATATTAAAGCAATTTGATGTACATGCAGATGTGTTAAAGGTGGGACATCATGGCTCATATACTTCAACAAGTGAAAGGTTTATAAAGAAGGTAGAACCACAGTTCGCGATTCTTTCATATGGGAGCAGAAATCCGTATGGACATCCGCATCAAAGTGTAGTGAGGCGATTAAAACGACATGGTATAATGATGTATGGAACAAATAGACGTACAGTAGAAATGGAAACAGATGGCGAACATATTACAATAGGGTCTAGCGGATTAATGCCATTACTGAAGTGATTCATACGATAGATGATATTGTTCCTTTTTGGAAAAAATGAATAACATATATTATAATTGCGAGAGACGTACTAAGCTTCCTTTTTGTTAAACAAAGAGGAAATTTCATTCGAATGTATAGACAACTACTCGTGCATATATTAAGATGGAATTAGGCGAATAAGGTAATAATAACAAGTAGGTATTTCATGGGAAAGGATCGATGAAAATGAAAACGCAAGTTGTCATCAATGCCAAAATTTATACAGGTCAAGAAGTAGTGGAAAACGGATTCATTCGTTACGCAGAAACAATTAAAGAAATTGGTTTGATGGCTCAATATGTATCACAAGAAAATGAAGCGGTTTTAGATGCGGCAGGGAAAATTGTGATTCCAGGTATGATTGATGTTCATATTCATGGTGGATACGATATTGATGCGATGGATGCAAATAGCGATGGGTTAGTAACTCTAGGTAAAGAAATGTTAAAAGAAGGAGTTACAACTTACTTCCCAACAACAATGACACAAGCTCCAGAAGCAATCGAAGCAGCACTACATGCTGCGAAGGAAGCAAAAGAAAAAGGAGCACATTTCGAATACATTCACTTAGAAGGACCGTATGTTTCAAAAAAACGTGCAGGTGCACAACCACTTGAACATATTGTACCTGCGAATATTGAACAATTTAAACAATGGCAGGAAGCAAGCGGGAATTTAATTAAATTAGTAACATATGCACCTGAAGAAGAAGGTGCGTTAGAGTTTGAGCAGTATCTTGCTGAAACTGGTGTTGTTGGCACAATGGGACATACCGATGCAATTGATGCGCAACTAAAAAATAGAAACATTACACATGCAACGCATTTATACAATCAAATGCGTGGATTACATCACCGTGAACCAGGAGTTGTGGGTCATGTGTTATTAAATCCAGATGTAATGGTTGAAGTAATTACAGATGGTATTCATATTCACCCCGATATGGTGAAATTAGCATATAAATTAAAAGGACCGAAAAAAGTAAGTGTTATTACTGACGCAATGCGTGCAAAAGGTCTTGAAGATGGATTATATGAGCTTGGCGGACAGCCAGTACATGTAAAAGATGGTAGTGCTCGATTAGAAGATGGAACATTAGCTGGTAGTATTCTAAAAATGGATCAAGCTTTCCGAAATGTAATTGAATTTACAGGTTGTTCAATCGAAGATGCAGTATTAATGACATCAGTGAACCAAGCAGAAGAGTTTGGATTAAATAATAAAGGTGCATTAGCGGTAGGAAAAGATGCAGACTTTGTTGTGATGAATGAAGATTTACATGTATATGATACGGTTCGTTTAGGAATTCATATGAAGGAAGGGAAGTAATTAAATGAATATTCTTGTTGTAAAAACTCCAGAAGAATTAGCAGAAGCAGGTTATAAATTAATTGAAGAAGTTGTAAAAACAAAAGAAAATCCAACATTAGGAATGGCTACAGGAAGCTCTCCATTAGGTATTTATGCAGAAATGCGAAAAAATAAACTTGATACAAGCCGTGTAACCACTGTAAACTTAGATGAGTACGTAAATTTACCACATGAAGATAAAAACAGCTATCACTATTTCATGCAAGAACAGTTGTTTGATCATCTTCCATTTAAACAAACTTATGTACCAAACGGGATGGCAAGTGATTTAGAGGAAGAGTGCAAACGTTACGAGGGCATTCTAGCTGCTAACCCAGTTGACCTACAGATTCTTGGAATCGGTGAAAACGGTCACATCGGATTTAATGAGCCAGGAACACCGTTTAATTCTCCAACAAACATTGTTGAATTAACAGAATCTACACGCCAAGCAAACCTTCGCTTCTTCGAAAAAGAAGAAGATGTGCCAACTCATGCAATTACAATGGGAATTGGAAGCATTATGAAAGCGAAACAAGTTCTACTTGTTGCTATGGGTTCTAAAAAGGCAGAAGCTGTTAAAGAATTATTGCAAGGTGAATATAGTGAAGAGTGTCCGGCTACAGTTTTACAACGTCATCCGAATGTAACCGTAATCGCTGATCAAGAAGCTCTATCTTTATGCAGTGAGGCGATTGCTGATGAACATCGACAAGTATTCACCATTTCCGATCTATTATCAGATTCAAGAGTGGGTGAAACAGCTAATTGAGGACGGCGAATGGAAGCCGGGAGATAAAATCCCATCTGAGAATGAACTTTGTGATAAGTTCGAAGTGAGTCGTATGACAATCAGACAGGCGATTAATAATTTAGTGGAACAAGGCTATTTATATCGGAAGCGTGGAATTGGAACATTTGTCCAACTTCCGAAAGTGGAACAAAAATTGCAAGGTATGACGGGATTCACAGAAGACATGATTTCTCGTGGGATGAACCCAAGTAGTCAATTACTTAGTTTCCGCCTAGTTCCAGCTACTGCTAAAATAGCAGACCGGTTGAGAATACAGGAGGGGGAATCGGTTTATGAAGTGAGGCGTATTCGCTTAGCTGATGATGAACCGATTGCTTTTGAGACGACATATTTGTCGCCAGCTCTTGTAAAAGATATTAACGAAGAGATATTGCAACAATCTTTATATGAACATTTAGAGAAAAAACTGGGCTTTAAACTTGTTAGCGCTACTCAGTCAATTGAAGCTTCCGTTGCGACGGAAAATGAAGCTGAACATCTGCATATTCCTAAAAAGGCGCCTGTACTTGTAATGCGTCAATGGTCATATTCAGAAGGTGAGATACCGCTAGAGTACGTGAAATGTATTTATCGTGGAGATCGTTATAAATTTATTACGAATATCGCACGTAACAAATAGTATATTTCAGTTTGTGAAGTACAGTGGAATTGAAAATGATTAACATGTAAAGAAATAAAAATACGACTCATCCTTATAAGGAATGAGTCGTATTTTTATTATAAGCAATTACGTGGTTAACAGCATCTTTGACGTGATTTACTACATAGTGAGCGTGTTTTTTTACTGCATCATCTGCTTGCGACATAGCAAAACTGTGAGGAGTTAAAGAAAACATAGGAATATCATTGTAAGAATCCCCTATACAAGCAATTTCCTCAGGTTTTATTTGAAACTCATCTAATAAAACAGAAATGGCAGAGCCTTTACTAATATTCGGTGGCATTACATCTAAACATTGTTCTGCTGAAATGAAAGTACTAACTTTTCCGTGGAATTTTTCATCAATTTTTTTCTGAAGGAGTTGCAAACTCTCCTTTGTTCCACCGACAGAAATTTTATTTGGAAAAATTGTATCATCTATTTTCTGTAATAAATTTGGTTCTTCAACAGAAGTCATCGTTACTTGTTGCTCAAGTTCATGAATAAACGGTGTCTTCTCTTCAATATAGTAATTATGTTCATCACTAACATAACGGAAATAAGGATCTTCATTCGTCATGTCTAACAACTCAGGAAGAATGCTGGAATCAAAAGTTGCAGATAAGAGTTGCTTATTTTCATCTGTATATACGAAAACACCATTAACACTAATACGATGGAAATTTGTATTTACAGCTTTCATTAAGTCTGCGATTTCATTATCAAGTCGTCCAGAGGCGAAACAAAGAATAACATTTTGCTCAGCAAGACTGCGCAGTGCCGCAACATCCTGCTCATCAATGAGACCTCCGTGTTGCATCATTGTACCATCGATATCACTTACAAACATTTTAATCATATTGTTATCTCCTTTCTATGTACAGTTGCTCTTACATTATACGCATCATATATAAACATGTCTAAAAAATGAATTTTTATGAAATGGTAGATGTTTTACATTGACGACAAATAAGAATGTTCTGTAACATAAAAGCAGGCTATTTAAGTACGAGGGTGGTGTAATATGAGTAATTATCTAGAAATTAAAAAAGTTTTAAATAATAATGTCATCATTGCTAGCCATCCTGAACACGAGGAAGTAGTAGTGATTGGTAAAGGGATTGGTTTTGGAAAGAAAGCGAAAGATGTATTGGAGCAAGAACAAATTGAAAAAATGTTTGTTTTAAAAAATGAACGTGATCGTGAACAATACAAACTGTTAGTACCGCATGTGAGTGAAAAATTAATTGAATTAATGAATGATATTATGTTCTATATTCAAGAAAAAGCAAAATCACCATTGAATGAACATATTCATATCGCTTTAACAGATCATATTTCTTTTGCAATTAAGCGATTAAAACAAGGACTTACAATTGATAATCCTTTTTTAGTTGAAACGAAAATGCTCTATCCAGAAGAATATGAAATTGCTGAAGGTGTTGTAGACCTTTTAAATTCTCGTTTGCAAATTACATTGCCAGAGGGAGAAGTTGGTTTTATTGCACTCCATATTTACAGTTCACTTACAAATTCAGATCTATCTTCAGTTAATCAAAACTCCCGTCTCATTGCACAGCTTGTATCTTTAATTGAGACGAACTTACAAATTACATTAGACCAAGAAAGTATCCACTATTTACGCCTTATCCGTCATTTACAATATGCTATTGAACGGGTGAAAAAAGGGGAGAAAGTAGAGGAATCACAAAGTTTTGCTGAGTTATTAAAGGCGGAATATCCTGTCTGCTATAATTTAGCTTGGAAGCTAGTTAAGGTCATGCAAAAAGAATTACAACTTCCTGTGTATGAGGCAGAGAGCATATATTTAACGATGCACCTGCAGCGCTTAGTGAAAGCAGAACATGTGTAAAAAGTCATATATTTTTGTCTAAAATGAAAACGTTAAAAAAAATCATTGAATCGCTTACAATAGTTATGTATAATAACTATTGCAAAGTTATACAAATTTCGACAAACACATTAAGGGAAATAAAGAAAACGTTTGCCTTAATTATAGTGAACTTATACGTAAACCTATTTTTGACACGTGTTACTGATTCGATCAGGCATGAGTGGAGAAAAGTAAGGAATGTAAGCTAGAGAAAGGGATATACTACCCTTTGTATAGCTATCGTTCTATCTTTTTTTCCTCATGTCTTTTTGGCGTTTGTCGGAAGGTATCAATATAGATAAGAGAGGAAGGGTTTCCATGTTTAAGAAGATCTTTGGTGTTCTTCAAAAAGTCGGAAAAGCGTTAATGCTTCCAGTTGCGATTTTACCGGCAGCAGGTATTTTACTTGGATTTGGTAATGCATTTCAAAATCCACAGTTAACAAATGTTATTCCTGCATTAAAAGCAGATTGGTTCGTAATGGTAGCAAAAATTATGGAACAATCTGGTGATATTATTTTCGCTAACCTTGCATTATTATTCGCAGTTGGGGTAGCAATTGGTTTAGCTGGTGGAGATGGAGTAGCTGGTTTAGCAGCATTCGTCGGTTACTTAATTATGAACAAAACGATGAGTGTGTTCTTAGAAGTAGATAAGCTAGTGAAAGTAACAAGTTCTGGAGCAGATCCAGTAAAAATTGGATTTACGGATCCAGCATATGCAAACGTATTAGGAATTCCAACGCTACAAACAGGAGTATTTGGTGGTATTATCGTCGGTATAGTAGCGGCATATTGCTATAATAAATACTTCAACATTGAATTACCATCATACTTAGGTTTCTTCGCAGGTAAGCGTTTCGTACCAATCGCAACTGCAACATTCTCTTTAGTAGTAGGTATTATCATGTGCTTCGTTTGGCCATACATTCAAGGTGGCTTAAATACGTTCTCACATCAAATGATTGATGCAAATAGAACATTAGCAGCATTCATATTCGGTTTAATTGAACGTTCATTAATTCCATTTGGATTACATCACATTTTCTATTCACCGTTCTGGTTCGAATTCGGTCAGTATACAAATGCAGCTGGCGAATTAATCCGTGGTGACCAAAAAATCTTTATGGCACAGTTAAAAGACGGTGTAGAATTAACAGCAGGTACATTTACAACTGGTAAGTATCCGTTCATGATGTTCGGTCTTCCAGCAGCAGCTTTAGCAATGTACCATGAAGCACGTCCAGAAAATAAAAAATTAGCAGCTGGTATTTTAGGTTCTGCTGCATTAACATCTTTCTTAACAGGTATTACAGAACCACTTGAATTTTCATTCTTATTCGTAGCACCAGTACTATTCGGAATTCATGCCGTATTCGCTGGTCTATCATTTATGACAATGCAAATTTTAGGTGTTAAAATTGGTATGACATTCTCTGGTGGTTTAATTGACTTTATGTTATTCGGTGTACTACCAGGCCGTACAGCATGGTGGTGGGTAATTATTGTTGGTCTTGTACTAGCAGTTATTTACTACTTCGGATTCCGCTTTGCAATCCGTAAATGGGATTTAAAAACACCTGGTCGTGAAGTAGCAAATGCTAATGACGGTGCAGGTAAAGCAGAAGCAGGAGAACTTCCTCGTGAAGTATTAGTGGCACTTGGTGGTAAAGAAAACATTGCTTCTTTAGATGCTTGTATTACTCGTTTACGTGTTCAAGTTAACGAACAAAAGAATGTAAACAAAGATCGCTTAAAAGAGCTTGGAGCAGCTGGTGTACTTGAAGTTGGAAATAACATTCAAGCTATTTTTGGACCGAAATCTGACACATTAAAATCACAAATTCATGATATTATGTCAGGTCGTACACCTCATGTTGAAAAAGAAGAGCCTGTAAAGGTAGAAGAAACTCCTAAACAAGTTGATGCAAACGAAACAATCGTTTCACCAATTGAAGGGAAAATCTTACCGATTACAGAAGTACCTGATCAAGTATTCTCAGGGAAAATGATGGGAGACGGATTTGCAATCGAGCCAACAGAAGGAACAGTAGTTTCTCCAGTTAATGGTGAAATCGTCAACGTATTCCCTACAAAGCATGCGATTGGTATTCAATCTGAAGGTGGAAAAGAAATTTTAATCCACTTCGGTATTGATACTGTAAAATTAAATGGTGAAGGTTTTGAAGCACTTGTAGCACAAGGCGACAAAGTGAAACAAGGACAACCATTATTAAAAGTAGATCTTGCATTTGTAAAAGAAAATGCACCATCTATCATTACACCGATTGTATTTACGAATTTACAACAAGGGCAACAAGTCGAATTGAAAAAAGATGGAAATGTTAAGAAGGGCGAAAACGCTATTATTGACATTCAGTAGGAATTTGACGCAAAATGTTTATAATTATAATAGGCGATGTGGTTGACCGAACATCGCCTATTATATACAATAGATGATGTAGTACTCACGTCTATACAACTAAAAAATACTGTAATTTAAAGGAGATAAATTATCATGGAAAAAATCTTTAAAGTAACTAGCGACTCAGGAATTCATGCTCGTCCAGCAACTCTACTTGTAAACACTGCAAGCAAATTTGGTTCTGACATTAACTTAGAGTATAACGGAAAAAACGTTAACTTAAAATCAATCATGGGCGTTATGTCTTTAGGTATTCAACAAGGCGCGGAAATTAAAATCACTGCAAATGGTGATGATGCAGCTCAAGCACTAGCAGCTATCGAAGAAACTATGAAAAACGAAGGATTAGGAGAATAATGACTCTTAACATTCAAGGGATCGCTGCATCAAGTGGGATTGCTATTGCAAAGGCTTTCAGACTTGAAAATCCTGAATTTAACATCGAAAAGAAATCAATTACAAACGAAGCTGCAGAAATTGCACGCTTAGAAGCTGCGCTTGAGAAAGCAAAAACTGAGTTAGAAGCTATTAAGGACCACGCTTTTGCTGAGCTAGGTGCTGACAAAGCTGCGATCTTTGAAGCACATTTATTAGTGTTAAATGATCCAGAACTAGTAAACCCAGTAAAAGATAAAGTAAATAGCGAAAAAGTAAATGCTGAATTTGCAATGGATGAAGTTGCATCAATGTTTATTTCTATGTTTGAAAACATGGATAACGAATATATGAAAGAACGTGCTGCGGACATTCGTGACGTAACAAAACGTGTTCTTGCACATTTACTAGGCATTAACTTCTCAAATCCAGGTACAATTTCTGAAGAAGTAATCATTATTGCTGAAGATTTAACACCATCTGATACAGCTCAGTTAAACCGTAAGTATGCAAAAGGTTTTACTACTGATATCGGCGGACGTACATCTCACTCTGCAATTATGGCTCGTTCTATGGAAATTCCAGCTGTTGTTGGTACAAAAGTTGTTATGGAGAAAATCCAAAACGGCGATATCGTAATCATCGATGGTTTAGATGGAGAAGTAATTGTTAATCCATCAGAAGAAACTCTTCGCTCGTTTGAAGAAAAGAAAGCGAAATTTGAAGAGCAAAAAACTGAATGGGCAAAATTAAAAGACCAAGCTACTGTAACAAGTGATGGACATCACGTTGAGCTTGTTGCAAATATCGGAACACCAAATGATGTACAAGGTATTATCGATAATGGCGGAGAAGGCGTTGGTTTATACCGTACAGAATTCTTATACATGGGCCGTGACAATCTTCCAACAGAAGAAGAGCAGTTCGAAGCGTATAAAGCAGTTCTTGAAGGTGTAAAAGAAGGTCAACCTGTTGTTGTTCGTACACTTGACATCGGTGGAGATAAAGAGCTTCCATACTTACATTTACCAAAAGAAATGAACCCATTCTTAGGATACCGTGCAATTCGCTTATGTCTTGATGAGCAAGATGTGTTCCGTACACAACTTCGTGCATTACTTCGTGCTAGCGTATACGGTAACTTAAAAATTATGTTCCCAATGATTGCAACTCTTGATGAGTTCCGCCAAGCGAAAGCGATCTTATTAGAAGAGAAAGCGAAACTTGTAGAAGCGGGTACAACTGTTTCTGATTCTATTGAAGTTGGTATGATGGTTGAAATCCCAGCTTCAGCAGTATTAGCAGATCAATTCGCAAAAGAAGTTGATTTCTTCTCTATCGGAACAAATGATTTAATCCAATACACAATGGCTGCAGACCGTATGAACGAACAAGTATCTTACTTATACCAACCATATAACCCATCTATTTTACGTCTTGTAAAAATGGTTATCGATGCTGCTCATAAAGAAGGCAAATGGGCTGGTATGTGTGGTGAGATGGCGGGAGATTCACTTGCTATCCCATTATTATTAGGATTAGGTTTAGATGAGTTCAGTATGAGTGCAACATCTATTCTTCCTGCAAGAACACAACTAAGCAAGTTGTCAAAAGCAGAAATGGAAACATTAGCAGAAAAAGCATTAATGATGTCAACTGCTGAAGAAGTTGTTGAACTAGTAAAAAGCATATAATCAATAAAAAAACCTGAGTCGATTTGAAATCGGTCTCAGGTTTTTTCTATGAGAAAAGTAAATCTTATTTTCTTACTATAGAGGATAAGGAACAGAATTAGATAGCGATAGCAACGATATCAGTTGGGCATACACGTAAAATACCAGTAAAAGTATTACGGTTTTGATTGTTCTTATCGTCTTTATTGTTATCTTTGTTATCTTTGTCATTACGAGCTAAAGCAGAGAAAAGAGCAACACCGTTAGCGAAACCTTCAAAAATTACATTGTTGAAAGTACCGTTACCTCTAATGCTTAAAAGAGAAAGCTCTGTTCCAACTGAAATGCTAGCAAGTACGTTACATACAGCTGGTTGTTGTGGTCTAACTACTTCTTTCTCTTTTTCTTTCTCATGATGTCTGCACTCTCTTTCATGATGATGACAGTCTCTAAAGTTATCACAGCATCCAAATGATCCAAACATAATCCTCATCACCCCCTTCACACTTATAATCTATGTAAGTTCGGTAGTGAGTGACTGGACAGAGAGTGGAATTTTTTCTAGGGGATTTTCTCATTTTAAAAGACTAGTTGAATGTTTATTACGGGATGATGTTTAAAATAGGATAGATATCACAAAAAAATGTAAAGACCACCGAAATGAATGAAATAGGTAGCCTTTACACTTTTTTGCTTTTATATAAAACGATGATATATACAGGAAGAGCTAAGAGTAGTGGTACAATGGATCGTGCAGTATGTTTTTCTGCTTCTAATTGGAATGCTTCTTCTTTTGGAAATTGTAAAACTGAAATGTTTGCAGCATCTCCAATAAAATATAGAATCAGTACAGTTACTATGTAACATAAAAGTGCAATAAAGCTTCCGTATGAACTCAATGAAAATCCCTCTCTTGTTATCTATTTGTTATCATTGTATCACAATTGTAACAAAAATACACGGTTATATTTTGGGGATTTAACAAAATTCGACACAAAACGCCATTTGTTTTTATGGAAATAGTATGAAATTTACTGTTTTTTATATGTAGATGTCGAATAATACATTGTAATATTACGGATGTGTGACAGAACATAAAAAAACGAAGGTAATGAAATTACCTTCGTTTTTTATTATTTTGCCCATTCACTTACTTGCTCTACGCTCATTCGTGGTGCAGGGTGACCTTTTAAAGTTGATTCACCAATTGTAATAAGCATAATTGGTACATAACGAGATGAAACATTGAATTCTTCTGTAAGTGCTTGTGGGTTGAAACCACCAATAGCACAAGTATCCCAGCCAGTTGCTTTAGCTGCAAGCATAAGTTGCATTGCTGCTAAAGATGCATTTGAAAAGGCTGCATCTCTTGGGAATTGCTCACGAGCATATGCAGACTCAATATTTTTAGCTAAGCGCTCTTTTGCTTCTTCTTTCATAAATCCTTGTTCTACAATTGGACTATAAACTGGTTCAACGTTTTTATAAGCTTCTAAATCACCTAAAATAGCGACTACAGCAGAAGCATCAAGTATTTGTTGCTGGTTATAAGCAATTGGATGTAATCGTTTCTGTACATCTTCACCTTGGAATACGAGGAATTTCCAGTGCTGCAAGTTCCAAGCAGAAGGTGCTTGAGCAGCTCCCTTTAAAATCTCGTGTAACTCTGTAGATGAAATTTCTTTTTCTGGGTTGAATGCACGTGTAGATGTGCGTCCATATAGAACGTTAAAAAAGTTATCGTTTGTCATTATATATCCTCCAAATTACATATCAAATTATGAAAAAATACTTGTAATGTATTCTACTTACATTTTGTAAGTTGTCGAATTTAAGAATATAATATATTTATTTTAATTGTCAAGTTTTAATGAGAAAGCTAGGGCATTCATACAAACGATACAATTTCTATAATCATACACTAAAAAAGGAATTTATAGAGTGAAAAAGCGAAGAGAACATTCTCAATTAGCTTGTTAATATGTATTCCTCACTGATTAGAGTTTTTAGAGAACAATCTTTTATAAAATGTTTGTGAGGAATTCAGTAGAACAAGATATATGAAGTGAGTGAAGACTAGTGATGAACATACTACATTTTTTATTAGAGAATACGGTTTTCCAAAATGTATTACAAGATCTTCAGTTAAATGTCCTTTATATAGAAAATGGATGCACACATCAACAAACGATAGAAAATATCCATCCAAAATGTATGTTTATAGCAAATAGTTTCGAAGAAGGAGAATTATTGTTTCAGAGGACTAAACCACATATTGTAATTATGTATGTAACAGATTTTTCTCAAATAAAATATATAAAGAATATGTATAATCCACAGGGTACATTTATTGTCATTTGGGATCAACATATAACAAGCGAGTTTGCAGAAGTGCTTACGTTAGGAATACGTAATATTGTAATAGCCCCTGTGACTCCACAAATGGTGTTAGAGGAAGTGAATAAGAGTTTGTATCAGCTTTCTTTAGTACGGCAAGTAAGTTTGCAACAAGAACTACTTCAAATGATGTTTGATTTTCAAAATGATCTATTATTTATAGTAGAAGATGATGAGATTGTTGATTGTAATACAAATTTTTTAGAGTTTTTTGGATATGAAAATTTGTTTGCCTATCGTGAGCAGCATTTAGTATTTGCTGAACATTTCATTAGAGAAAATGGATACTATTCAACAACCCATGATATAACATGGTTAGATGATACATTATCATATGATAGAAGAATTAAGATGTCCAATTATGAAGGGGAAGTGTCAACTTTTTTATTGCGAGCGACACCACTGCCAGAAGATCTATCAAGATTTATTGTGAAGTGTACAGAGATTACAGAATTAGATGCAATCTATCAAGAACAAGAAAGGCTTGCTATGATAGATTCGTTAACAGAGATTTATAATCGTTTGAAGTTCCAACAAATACTAGAGGCAGAATGGGATAATGCAATGCGTAATAATGAAAACATAGCACTTATTTTATTTGATATAGATAATTTTAAAACAGTAAATGACACGTATGGTCATGATTTTGGTGATTTAGCGTTAATTCAGCTTGCAGAGCTTATGAAATCTAAAGTGGAGCAGCAACATGTATTTGCAAGGTGGGGAGGAGAAGAATTTATTATATTAGTAACGAATACAGTAGAAAAAGAGGCATTTCAGGTTGCGGAATCATTACGATTTTTCATTGAAACAAAGCAATTCTCAGGCATTTCAAAATTAACAGCGAGTTTTGGAGTTGCATTATATGAACAAGGAATTACAAGAGAAGAATTAATGCAACGAGCGGACATTGCATTATATGAAGCGAAAAAGAATGGCAAAAATCAAGTGTGTGTATATAGAAAAGAAAAAAAGTGATTTTTCGCAACAAATTGTTGCGATTTTTTTTTATTGTTTGATAATAGAATGTAGGGGGGATTTTGAACGAAGGAATTATGGAGGAACAACATGATAAAAAAAATAATGACGATGGCTTCGCTGTCAGTTGTAGTTTGTGGTGGAGTATACTATTTTCTCTATAACCCCAATATAAAGGAAAGCACTGTATTAACAACTAAGGTGAATCCTACTATTGAATCAGAAGTACAAGAGAATATAGAAGAAAAAGAAGAACAGCAAATTGATTATGCTAGTATATCTCAAAAGTTAGATCAATATTTAATAGGAAAGCAATTTAATGGAACAGTTTTAGTAACAGATAAAGAGCATGTTATATTGAATAAAGGATATGGATATGCTGATGTTCAAAATAAGATAGAGAATACGCCTCAAACGAAATATCGTGTCGGTTCTATTACGAAAACAGTTGTGGCCACATCTATTTTGCAGCTACAGGAACAAGGGAAGCTAAATATTCAAGATAATGTAAATAAGTATATTCCCTCTTTTCCAGTAGATAAAAATATTACTTTATATCATTTGTTAACACACACATCAGGTTTACCAGAAAGCGGAAAAGGGAAAGTGAATGCCGCTTCTCGTATAAACTTAGTAAATTGGATTGGAAGCCAAAAATTAGAATTTCCACCAGGCACAGGTTGGAGGTATACAGATTATAATTATATGGTGCTTGCCTACATTATAGAAAACATATCAAAAAAAACTTTAGGAGATTACATAAAAGAAAATGTATTTACTAAAGCAGAAATGCATGAATCTGGTATGGGAAATATGGCTCATGGAGATCAGCATTTTACTAAAGGATATGTAAAGAAAGAGAATGTACTTGAACCTGCACAAAAATTGTTAATGGATTGGTTATATGGATGCGGTGAGATGTATACAACAGTTGGCGACATGAAGAAGTTAGACGAAGCGATAATAAATGGGAAACTTCTTTCTGAACAAAGTATACAAGTGATGTTTTCACCTTCAACAGAACGAAAATATGCATTTAGTTTTTACATATATCCGGATTATTTTCATAATCATGGTGTACTATCTGGTTGGAACACTTTTAATAATTTTAATAAAGAAAAAGGGACATTTGTTATTTTATTTTCAAATGTGAAAAATAGTATAGATGATGATTTTAATAATGAGTTTCGAAAGATGGTAAGTGATTTATTAGAAAAAAGGGGATGAGAAAATGGAACATAAAAATGTATCAATTGGTTTCATCGGTATTGGTGTAATGGGAAAAAGTATGGTGCGTAATTTAATGCAAAACGGTCATAAAGTATATGTATATAATAGAACGAAAGCGAAGACAGACTCTTTAGTGCAAGATGGTGCAAATTGGTGCGATACACCGAAAGAGTTAGTAAAGCAAGTTGATGTTGTAATGACTATGGTTGGATATCCACATGATGTAGAAGAAGTGTACTTTGGAATAGATGGAATTTTGGAGAATGCAAATGAAGGCACGATAGCAATTGATTTCACGACATCTACACCAACATTGGCAAAACGTATTAATGAAACTGGGAAAAGTAAGAATGTATATACGTTAGATGCGCCTGTATCAGGAGGAGACGTTGGTGCGAAAGAAGCAAGACTCGCAATTATGGTCGGTGGCGAGAAAGAAATATATGAAAAATGTTTACCGTTATTCGAAAAACTAGGAACAAACATTCAGTTGCAAGGACCAGCTGGAAGTGGACAACATACAAAAATGTGCAATCAAATTGCGATTGCTTCTAATATGATTGGGGTATGTGAAGCTGTTGCTTATGCGAAAAAAGCTGGTCTAGATCCAGATAAAGTATTAGAGAGTATTTCAACGGGGGCAGCAGGTAGCTGGTCATTGAGTAATTTAGCTCCTCGAATGTTAAAGGGGGATTTTGAACCAGGGTTTTATGTAAAGCATTTTATGAAAGATATGAAGATTGCTTTAGATGAGGCTGAAAAATTGCAATTACCAGTACCAGGTTTAAGTTTGGCGAAGGAATTGTATGAAGAGCTAATAAAAGATGGGGAAGAGAGTAGCGGAACACAAGTGTTATACAAAAAATACATAGGGGGTAAATGAGATGAATCTTCAAAAATTTGATGAGATGATTGATGCTGTACAGAGAGCAACTTGTATACAAATTAATGAAAAACAAAAAGAAGCTTTTAAACAAAAATATGATTTTGAACCGGAATTCGAATACGGAAGAGATGAGAAAGGGCATTACGTTATTCGAGCTTCAAAAAAGATGCTAGAAGAAATGGAGTTTTATTTGGCATTGAAATACGATCGAGATGGAGTTGACCTTTATATGCAAGCAGAGATTGACGGTATATGTCACGTATCTGTTAGCTATAGTGAAGATGTCCTACATTTACAAGAATTGTTTCAATTTCTAGAAGAAAATAAATAAAAGTCCTCATTTGAGGACTTTTATTTATTTAAGTATATTTAATTTTATAATTATAAGCTAGAAGCACGGCGGCATCGTTCAATTGGGAATGGAATAACTTGCGCGATGTGATTAGGACCAAATTGTTTTGCACGAGCATGCCGTATTATATAAAATGCACACAGAATTGAAACAGGAATAGCACCGAATAAACCAAAAAATAAAGCGCTTACACAAGATGCGACAAAACCTAAAACGCCAACTTCTAACTCTTCCATAATAGCTCCTAGAATAACAGGAAGTGCTCCACACGTAACCCCTAGTATAAGTGCGATAAGTAAACTCATGATTATCCCCCTCTGTTTGCGATATTCTCTTCCTTCTTAGTTAATTGTAGTATATCATATACAAAACAGAATTTTCAGAAAAAATTCAAAAAAAGTTCAATAAATGTTCAAAAATTGTTAAGAAAGACACTTGAAAACTAGAAGGAGAAGATTGTTTATGAACGGATGGATTTATACGTTTGAGAAAATAAAAAATCAGGCTTATTTCATTTTTGAAATAAGCCTGTTCCATAGGAGGATGTATATATGTAGAGTGAATAAAAGGTTGGAAAAGGGGGTCCAAGTCCTTTTATTCAACTAACTACCTTAATAAATTGGAACCCAGCCTTCAGTTGTCACAAAAATACGAATAGCTACAACTTGGCGATCATCTTGCAAGGTAAAATAATGTCTTGCATTTTCAGGAACAGATATGAGATCACCTGGCTCAAGTTCAACATCAAAGAATTTTCCATCTTTTCCTTCAATGGCAAAGATGCCATGCCCACTAACAATAAAGCGAACTTCATCATCAGTATGATGGTGTTCTTTTTGGAAGTTAATTAATAATTCGTCAAGGTTAGGCGTGCTATTTGAAAGTGAAATTACATCATGCGCTTTATAACCTCGACGTGCTGAAACATCAGCAATTTCTTTTGAAAACACAGCTAATATTTCAGCCTTGTTTTCATCTGTTAACGAATAATTTTCATTTAAATGAGGAGGAAGCTTAGAAATATTCCACTTCTCATATAAAACGCCTTCCTCTTGTAGAAATTTTGATACTTCCACCCCATTTTCAATGCGAGTATTTACTTCATGAATACGAATTTGCGCCATTAGAAACGCCTCCTTGAATTGATAATAGTTTTATATGAAATTGGAATAAAAACTCATAAGCTTCTAATCTTTTCTTTGCATCAAAGCTATCTCGGCCCCATACGGTAATACCGTGGTTACGGATTAATATTGCTCCCGAATCTCCTTGTATATGCTTTCGGAAGTTTTCTCCAAGCGTTGGGATATGGGCATGGTTTTCGATAATAGGAATGTGAATTGTTGCACCTTCTTCCCAAATATCAAGAGCTTTAATAATTTCTTGATTTTGAAGGGTAACGGCATCACTATATAAATTTGTGATGACATTATTATCAGTTGTATGAACATGAAGTACACATCCAGCATTCGTATTGTTATAAATATGCGTATGCAATATTGTTTCTGCTGAAGGGCGTAATTCAGTCTCTAATACGGGAACCCCTAGATGATCTACTAATAGAAAATCATCTGGAGTAGTTTTTGTTTTATCTTTACCACTTGCTGTAATAAGAAAAGTAAGTGGTTCATGACTAACCTTTATAGAAATATTACCACTCGTTGCTGGAAACCAATTTCGTGTAGTTAATTCTTTTTTTATCTCGCTTAAGTCAAACCATTGACGAAACAGTTGTTTCATAATTTCACCTCCAACAAATGTTTTAATGCAGTTTGAACATCGTGAAATGTTTCAAAAGGTGTATAAGCAATATGATTCTCTTCACACTTCGTAATAAGGAAGTCACGGGCAAATACTTTATCCGCTTGTTTTGCGGCTTGTAAATCAGTAATTGAATCTCCAATCACAATATGGAAGTCATTCGTATCACTTAATTTACGGATTAAAGATGATTTGCATAATCCGCAATGATTTTGACAATGATGGTCACAAGGATGAGGCCACTTAACGGTAATGTATTCACTTGAAAAGTCTGTTTCATTACAGTAAATTTGCTCTTTTGGAATGTGTCCTTGTAAGAGTGGATAGACGAAGAAATCCATTCCACCTGATATAACGTAAAAAGAAATATTATTTTCATTTACAAATTGTATAAATTCATGAAAACCACTACGGATTTTAGCAGTTTCTATTAAAAATTGAATAATATCATCATGCAGATTAGTAGGTATTAATTGAAATAATTGAGAAACACCTTCTTGAATAGATAGCTCTTGTGATAAAATTCTATTCTTTACTTCTTCGGCTTCTAGTGGTGCGAATTTTTCCATAATGGACATAATGTTATCATTATTTGTAATCGTCCCATCAAAATCACAAAATACTTGAATACTCATAATTTCACCTCATGAGAGGGATTTCCCCATATTTGTAGTGCACTATGCAAATTTATGTCATCTACTTCATGGAGTGGTTTATTTTGCAAAGTAGCATCAATTGCAGCACGGAAAGCTTTACCGCCGCCCTGCGCCCCATTTGGATGTCCGTGTATTCCGCCACCAGCATTAATAACAACATCTTTACCGAAATCTCGTAGAATAAAGGGAACGAAACCAGGATGAATACCAGCCGACGGAACAGAAAAGCTCTTCTTGAAAAATGCATCGTCTTCAGTTAAATATTTTGAAATAGCAAGAGCTTCCTCTTTTTCTAGAGCAACATTTCCGTATGGAGATGGGAATAATGAAAAATCAGCCCCAGCATAACGTAGTAGCTTTCCGAGTAATAATGGAGATGAAACTCCATATAACTTGGATGCTGAATAAGCACCACTTACAGCAGGATGTGCCATAATAGGAACTGGGATTTCATCATCTTCTGCAAGTGATTGTAGTGCATCTAGTCCGTAAGCAAATACGTTAAATAATAGAATATCAGCCCCAGCTTGCACTGCACGTTTCGCATTTTCTTTTAAATCAAAAGTTCGTCCTGTTAAATTTACGGCATATAACGTTTTATGTCCGTATGTTTCATATACGGATTGTAAAACTTCTTTTCCCGATACAATGCGTTTCGTAAGAGGTGTTAATGTATTCTCAAATAATATTTCATCATCTTTTACTATATCTACACCACCAATGGCTTGATCGCGTAATTGCGTTTTTAAATACCCAATATTTCGTCCAATCATTCCTTTAAAAATACTCATTAACAGGGGACGCTCATGCACTTGTAAAAGGTTTCGAATACCATCTATCCCGAATTTTGGACCAGGAAAATGTTTTTTTAACTCGTCTGAAAAAGTTAAGTCAATTAATTTCACTTCGCCATCAAGTGATAGCTTTCCGAATGTAGTCGTTAAAATCGCTGGTAAATCTGGACTGAAGTTTAATAATGGATATTCGATTTTAATAATCCCACGTTTTACTTTTTTTCGTAAATACGAATTGGTATGTTCATGTTCAGCTAATTCCTCAACATGAATGACATTGCCTTTATGCTGTTTTAATTGTTCTTGTAATAAGTTTGGTAAATGAGTCCAAGAGCCAATTGTTAATCCGAGTGCAATTTGCTCGGCCTTTTTTTCTAAGTTATGTGAATCATCATGGATTAAATACGTCGCTATTATTCCGCTCATTGTTATAACCTCCTAGTTAAATAAAAAAACCTCTCAGCTAAGGAGAGGTTTTTTTACAACCAGCTCCTTATCTGTCAGCATAATGCTGCGAGAATTAGCACCGTGTCTACAATTGTAGATCGGTTGCCGGGTTTCGTCGGGCTCGTCCCTCCACCTGCTCTTGATAAGAAGTATTTAGAAATGTTTAAATTTTTAAGATAACTGAATTTTGTCAGATATTTTTTATGTTGTCAATGGCTTTTTGAAAAAATTTAATTTATCAATTCGATTAATGGCTTCTCGTAATCTATCTTCTGTATGCAAGAGACCAACGCGGACATACCCTTCGCCATGCTCACCAAATCCAACACCAGGAGCAACTGCGACGTGTGCTTTTTCTAGTAAAATATCAGAAAATTGCTCGGATGTATAACCTTCCGGTACAGGAAGCCATGCAAAGAATGATCCGGTTGGAATGTCTACCTTCCAACCAATTGAGTGACAAGCTGAAATAAGAGCGTTTCTCCGGGATTCGTAACTATTTACAAGATCTACTACGCAAGACTGTGAACTTAATAGTGCTTCGCGGGCAGCATCTTGAACTGCACCAAAAATACTAACATACATATGATCTTGTAATAAGTTAATTGTTTCAATCACACTTTCATTACCTACAGCAAAAGCGATGCGCCAGCCAGCCATATTGAAAGTTTTCGATAATGTGTAAATTTCGATTCCTGTATCTTTGGCACCGTCTGCTTGTAAGAAACTAACAGGCTTTTGACCATCGAACCCAATAGCACCGTAAGCAAAATCATGAACAACTAATATATTGTGTTTATTAGCAAAATGAATAGTTTCATCAAAAAAATCTTTTGATGCAGTAGCACCTGTAGGATTATTTGGATAGTTTAAAAACATTAATTTTGCACGCTCGGCGATAGAGTCATCAATTTTCGTATAATCTGGTAAAAAATTATTTTCTGCAATAAGCGGCATTATTTCAAATTGTGCTTTTGCTAAAGCAACTCCTGATAAATAATCTGGATAGCCTGGATCTGGAACGAGAATAGTATCACCAGGGTTTGTAAAACAAACTGGTAATTCTACTAATCCGGCCTTTCCACCAAACAATATAGCAACTTCCGTTTTTGGATTTACTACTACATCATATTCACGTTGATAGAATGTTGCCACGGCTTCTTTTAAGCTTTCATGTCCGCGAAATGGCGGATATTTATGATGAACGGTCTTTTCTGCAGCATCTTGCAAAGCTTTTACGATATGCTGCGGTGTTGGTTGATCTGGATTACCTTGACCTAGATTAATAACATCGTGACCAGCTGCTACGACTTTGTTAACTTTTGCAACAAGTGAAGCGAAAAATTGTGTTGGCAATGATGTTACTATCTCAGAAGGTTGAAATGATTTCATACTTTCCACCTCTTTTGAAAGTTGTTACAATTCTAGTGACAAATGATATAATCTTTCCAGTATTTTGTAAAGAAAAAAATGAGAATGGGGCTGAAAAAATGAAAGTCGCATGTATTCAAATGGATATTGTCTTTGGAGATGTAGAAAAAAATATTGAGAATGCTAAGAATAAAATAAGCGAAGCAATGAAGGAAAGACCAGATGTTATCGTCTTACCAGAACTATGGACAACAGGTTATGATTTAACGAGACTTTCTGAAATTGCAGATAGGGATGGATTGGAAACGAAAGAAAAGTTGATAGAATGGTCGAAACAATATGGTGTACATATTGTTGGTGGTTCTATAGCAAAGCAAACAGAACAAGGTGTTACAAATACAATGTATGTTGTAACGAATAAAGGAGAACTAGTCAATGAATATAGTAAAGTGCATTTATTTCAGCTTATGGATGAGCATAAATATTTAATCGCTGGAAATAGTACAGGTGAATTTAAGTTAGATGATGTAGAGTGCGCTGGCACAATTTGTTATGATATTCGTTTTCCGGAGTGGATGCGCGTTCATACTGCTAAAGGTGCAAAAGTGTTATTTGTTGTAGCAGAATGGCCATTAGTTCGTTTAGCACATTGGCGTTTGCTATTGCAAGCAAGAGCAGTTGAAAATCAGTGTTATGTTATTGCATGTAATAGGGCAGGAAAGGATCCGAATAATGAGTTTGCCGGTCATTCTTTAATTGTCGACCCTTGGGGCGAAGTTGTTGTAGAAGCGAATGAAGAAGAATCAATTTTATTTGGAGAGCTTACATTGGAGAAAATTAAAGAAGTACGGAAAGGAATTCCAGTTTTTGCAGATCGTCGTCCAGAATTATACAAATAAAATGTTGACAAGTGATTTTTATTCTTGGTATAGTCTTCAACATAAAGTTAAAAATTCAAAAAATTATACAACTCTTATCAAGAGCAGGTGGAGGGATTTGGCCCGATGAAGCCCAGCAACCGACCGTAATACCATTGTGAAATGGGGCGTCTATTTACGCCAAAAGGCACGGTGCTAATTCCAGCAGAAAGTAAAACTTTCTGGCAGATAAGAGGGGAGAAGATAAACTTCAAACCTCTTTCTTAGTGGAAAGAGGTTTTTCTACGTCAGAAAAACCTCTGAATTAAAAAAAGGGGGAGAAGACGATGGGATATTATTCATTAACTGAAACAACAGCTATACAATATGCGAAAGCACGCGGTTATTTTGAAAAGAAAGCAAATGTAGTTTGTCATGAAATTGGAGATGGAAATTTAAATTATGTGTTTAAATTAGATGATGGAGAGAAGTCTATTATAATAAAACAGGCACTGCCATATGCGAAAGTGGTTGGTGAGAGCTGGCCATTGTCTATAAAAAGAGCGACGATTGAAAGCAAGGCATTACAAATTTTTGCAAAGTATATACCGGATTATGTTCCGTTAGTGCACAGTCATGATGAAGAGTTAGCAATAACAGTAATTGAAGACTTATCAAGACTAACAATTACAAGAAAAGGATTAATAGATGGAGAAGAGTATCCACTTTTATCCCAACATATCGGTCGTTTTCTAGCGCATGTTTTATTTTATACTTCAGATTTTGGTTTACAGTCAGAAGAGAAAAGGGTACTAGAAGGTACATTTGTAAACCCAGACCTTTGCAAAATTACAGAAGATTTGGTGTTTACAGATCCGTTTGGTCATTACGATACGAATGATTATGAGCCGGAGTTACAATTGGCTGTTGATGAACTTTGGAGTGATAAAACTTTAAAACTAAAAGTAGCGCAATATAAATATAAGTTTTTAACGAAAAAAGAAGCACTTATTCATGGGGATTTACATACAGGTAGTATTTTTTCATCACCTTCTGAAACGAAAGTAATTGATCCAGAATTTGCAACGTATGGTCCATTTGGATTTGACATCGGTCAATTTATTGCAAATCTATTATTAAATGCTTTATCTAGAGAAGAAGAACAGAGAAGTGTACTATTTTTCCATATAGAGAAGACATGGAGTTATTTTGTAGAAACTTTTACGAGGTTATGGATTGGAGAAGGTGTAGAAGCATATACGAAAGAAAAACAATGGTTACCAATTATTTTGCAAAATATTTTTACGGATGCTGTTGGATTTGCTGGATGTGAGCTTATCCGTAGAACAATTGGCCTAGCGCATGTAGCTGATTTAGATGAAATAACAAATAAAGAAACGAGAATTCAAGCTAAGAAAAAAGCGTTATCCTTAGGTAAAGAACTAATAAAATATGAATCCAAGAGTGCTGATATTCAATTGTTCCGAACACTATTTCAACAGACAGTTTCTGGAGGGGTAAAAGCATGAGCACAATTGTTACTATTCCGAGGTCTGTAAGTTGGAAAGGGGATGCTATTGCAGTATTAAATCAAACAAAGTTGCCGCATAGCACAGAATATAAAACATTAACGACGATTGAAGAGGTATGGAAAAGTATTGTCATGCTAGAAGTACGAGGAGCTCCTGCAATTGGAATTGTAGCTGCATTTGGCTTGGCGCTTGCATCAAAAAAATATAACACTGTACATATTGAAGAATTTCAAAAGAAGTTTAATAGAGATTGTAATTATTTAGGAACGTCACGCCCGACAGCAGTCAATTTATTTTGGGCAATCGATCGTATGAGAGAATCTATTCGAGAAATTACTACAATAAAAGAAGCACAAAAAATATTAGAAGAAGAAGCGCTTCTCATTCAGCAAGAAGATGGAGCGGTATGCCGGAGTATTGGAGAACATGCATTAACATGTTTTAAAGACGGTGATAACATTTTAACAATTTGTAATGCTGGTAGTATCGCAACTGCTAAATATGGTACTGCATTAGCACCGTTTTATATTGGGAAAGAAAAAGGTATACGTTTACATGCGTATGCGTGTGAAACAAGACCAGTTTTACAAGGCGGACGTTTAACAACGTGGGAATTAAAACAGGCAGATATTGATGTAACACTTATTACAGATAATACGGCAGCTCATGCTATTCAAACGAAAGAAGTAAACGCGATTATTGTGGGAGCGGACCGAATTGTTGCAAATGGAGATACAGCAAATAAAATCGGAACAATGAATTTAGCTATATTAGCAAAGTATTTCAATATTCCATTTTACGTTGCAGCTCCGTTATCTACATTTGATATAACGAAACAAACAGGCTCTGAAATTGTTATTGAAGAAAGAGACGAAACAGAAGTTACGAAAATTTTTGGGAAACAGGTGGTACCAATTGGAACTGATGTTTATAATCCTGCATTTGACGTAACACCGAATGAATTAATTACAGGTATTGTTACTGAGAAAGGTATTATACGTGGAAATTATAAGCAAGAAATTGCATCATTGTTTGAAAAAACAAGCTAATACATAATAGCTTGTTTTTTTATGCCTAAATGTGTTCGTTTCTCTTATTTATATAATGAAAGGAGGCGAAAAAGATGGAAGAGTGGATTAAGATGATAGGTAATGTAGGGTTTCCAATTGTGGTAACATTATATTTACTCCATCGGATTGAAAATAAATTAGATGGGGTAATTGTTGCAATAGAAAAGTTGCCGCGGCAATTACTACAGCATGACGATCCTCGCGATAAAAAATAAAGTTTGCTCTTCGTGAGCAAACTTTATTTTTATTGAGCAGTATAACCACCATCGATAACAACAGCTTGCCCGGTTATACCTTTCGCTTTTTCACTCGCTAAAAACATCGCATAATCAGCAATTTCTTGTACTTGTAATAAGCGTTTTTGTGGCACAAGTGGATAAATGACTTCTTCTAAAACATTTTCAAGTGGTACATTTCGAGTCGTGGCTAAGTCTTGTAGTTGGTTGCGGACGAGAGGGGTATCGACATAACCAGGACAAAGAGCATTTACAGTAATACCATGCGTAGCGCCTTCTAAAGCAGCAACTTTTGTTAATCCAATTACGCCATGTTTGGCACTATTGTAGGCGGATTTTCCTGCAAATCCAACGAGGCCATTAATGGAAGCGACATTAATAATTCGGCCATACTTTTGTTTTTTCATGATTGGGAAGACATGCTTAATTGCGATAAAAGGAGCGATTTGCATAATTTTAATAAGCAGTTCGAACTTTTCGGTTGGAAAGTCTTCAATTGGTGAAACGTGTTGCATTCCTGCGTTATTAATTAATATATGTAATGAACCGAAATGATCAACTGTTTGAGAAATTGCAGCTGTAATTTCTTCTTCAGATGTAACATCACATTTTAAACCGATAGCCTGATAGCCTTCTTTTTGTAGTTGTTCAGCAGCTTCTTTTGCACGTTCTTCAAGACGATCGGTAATAACAACTTTTGCACCTTCTTTTGCAAAAGCGTTTCCCATTTCATAACCAATACCACTTGCAGCGCCTGTTAAAAAAACAACTCGATTTGTAACCATGATGAAAAACACTCCTTCATAATAAAGTTTTCATATTGCTCTATTTAGAGAGGGTATAATAAAATTCCTGCAAACATTTGGAAAAATATTGTTAGCTATCTTGCTTTACAAAATAGTCCCTGCTATACTGTTTTGTAAAGCAAGATACTTACGCTTATCTATCTTGTAAAACAAGATAGTGGGAGGATTTGAATTATGTCGACAAGTCAAATGCTGAAAGGGATTTTAGAAGGATGTTTACTTGCTATTATTTCTGAAGGTGAAATATACGGTTATGAAATGAGTGAAAAGCTAGCGAAGTATGGCTTTACCATGGCAAGTGAAGGAAGTATTTATCCGTTATTAATACGGATGCAAAAGGAAGGATTAATAACAAGTGTAATGAAGGAATCTCCATCTGGCCCAAAGCGAAAATATTATACATTAACAGAAAAAGGTGAAGATGCACTTGATGAATTTATGGATCGCTGGGAAGCGATGCAAAGTAGTGTGGAACGTCTACTTGAAGGGAAGGGGAGAAGAAAATAATGTTATCAAATGAAGCACGGAAGTTTTTATTAGATATGAGATTATTTTTGACCGCAAAGGGTGTGAAAGAAAGCGATATTGAGAGCTTTATCGAAGACGCAGAACTTCATTTAATAGAAGGTGAAAGTGATGGGAAAAGAGTAGAAGATATTTTCGGAAGCTCACCGAAAGAATATGCAAATGAACTTGTAAAAGTGATGGAAAGAGATAGACAAGAAACGTGGAAGCAAATTGGTTTTACAGTAATGAATATCGTATCTTTTTGGATTATTGCTTCTATCTTAATAGTGAATAACGGAATTCTACAGATTTCACTTATTCAGTGCATTGGCTATAGCTTTACATTGATCGTAGCTGTAATGGGGCCTAATTTTCTACTTCGTAAAATGACCTTCGTAACAAGCTTTACAAAAACATGGTTTTCTATGTGGTTTTTAGTCATGATTGCGCCAATGTTTTTAATAGGAGTTGTTACGATATTAGATGTAAAATATCCTACCAAAATGTTTACATTCACCGAAATGCAAAGTTATATATTAGCTGGTGGGATTTTTATCATCACAGTAGCGATCAATATATATTTTGAAGGATGGTTTAAAAACTTATATTTAATCATTCCACTTTCTACTATGTTATTGTTTAAAAAATTTACATCGGAAGACCTTGTTCCAATGTTATTTCAAATTATATGTTTATACGGAAGTTTGTTTATTTTAATTTTCCTTGAAATTATGATGAAGACGAATAGAAGAGAAACGGTTTAATAAGGGAGGGATTATTATGAAGATTTCTAAAGAAGGGGAAAAGTTTTTAATCGATACGAAAGTGTATTTAATAACAAAAGGAATTAAAGAAGAAGATGTGGACGCCTTTCTAGAAGATGCAGAGCTTCATTTAATAGAAGGTGAGAAAGAGGGAAAGACGGTAAGTGATATATTTGGTGATTCACCAAAAGAGTATGCGGAAGAATTAGCGAAAGAGATGGAGAAGGATAAAAGCGGAAGTGTAAAGACTATTTTAGGAATGATAATTGGAATAGGGGGATATTGGTTACTTACAAATATTTTATTTGGAAATCCGAATCAACAATTTACGTTAACAAATGTACAGTTAATTGGTTATCCTATCGTTTTAATTATTACAATTATTGGAACGATTGTTGCGTTTAGAATGTCTTCTTTTAAAAGTAAATTAGTAGAGTTTGGGATTATTTATATAATAGTGATGATACCTATTTTATTATTGGTGTTATTAATGTTTATGAATAAATGGTATGGGACGCCAATTTTACAATTGTCGACAATGCAGACATATATATTAGCAGTAACTATATTTTTATTACTTCTTATTGGTGAAGTATATGTTCTTGGTTGGATGGGTGTTTTGGTACTAATTGTTCCTCTTGCGATTATGTTCTTATTTAAAGACTTGGAAGAAAGAAATGTATTTTGGGGAATTGCAAAGATCTTACTTATGTATGGAAGTATATATGGATTAATGAGATGGTCTTTAAAAATTGAAGAGAGAAAAAGTGTAAACTAGTTGAATGCTAATTTTTATTAAGAGGAGAACAAACATGCAAAGTATATTTCTAGGTATATTGTCTATTATATTTTTAGGTTTAACGATTTTGGGGCTATATACTACCTTTTCAAAAAAGGTACACGATAACTATTTCGATACTTTATTAGATGATACATCGGGTTATGTTTTGTTCTTCGGCTTAATAGGTAAAGGGCTGCTCTGGATATGCAAAAAATTATTTCCAAAGAAATATTATATAGAGATTTTTAGAGTAATTGTATTTATGTTTAGTTGTATATTTGCATCCGTTGCAGCCGGAATTTGGTTTATTGATTGGAATATATTGTTTTAAACAGTAACAAAGTCGTTACTGTTTTTTTCTTTGCAATAAAGAGCTTTGTAAAGAGAGTGTTTTTTGTTCGTTCGTCAATAGAGACTGAATAGGAACATTTTCAGGGCGCGGGACTATCGGATACATAAGATTGGTTGGAGAAGGATGGTGCTCCGAGCCAGTTGGGGAATGAGGATCTGCGTGAGTAAGTTTTCCGTGAACACGTCTTGTAAATAAAATATGACCGATTTCATGAGCGAGCGTATATATATTTTTCATAGGAGCAGCCGAGTTTGTTAAAACGATATATCCTGTAAGTTGTTGCTGTTTTGCTAAAGAGTAAGCGCAGGCAATTACTGCTGTTTCTTTGAAATAATCACTGCCAATATAACAAATGTAAAGGTCGCATTCAGGAGCTTCATTTACACACGTTTGGAAAAAGGATGCTAATTTTTCCTGACTTTGAATAGAATTTTTATAACTAATTTCACGGTCAGAAAAACGGAAAAGTTCATTTAAAATAATTACTTCTTGAATTTGAAATGTAATCGGGTGCCAAATTGATTCTGCAACAGCTAAATCTTTTGCGATGCGGTCATCAGAAATATCGGCGCCGGGAGTAATGCAAATACATATATTGACGTATGGATCCATAAGGAACACCTCGACTGAAAAAAGTTCTTCCTATAATATATGTGGGGAAAAGATGTCATGTATGGATAAACGCCTTCTTTATTAAATATATAGATGACAAGTCGAAAAAATTTCATAGTTCTATAACGTAGTGTGATCATCTTTTTGATATAGTAAAGAAAAGGGGGAGAATATATGTATACATTAAAAATCGTTTCAGACAGAGAAGCTCTTTATCAATTTGCAAGTTATGTAAGAGTTGTACAAGGGGTGGAAGATGTATATGTAGAGGTGGGAGAACCTTTATATGAACATCCTTTAATGAAATTTTATGTACATATTAAGCTGGAGGAAACATATGACCAGCATAAAGCGTTACAAGAAATAGCAAGATTAGTAGAACTAGGGCGTTTTACATATGTCCATTATCGTAATGATGAAATTGAAGAAGCTTTTGAAGCTGTAAAATATGAAAGTTTTAAGAAATAAAGGTGAAAAAAGGAGGCGAAAGCTTCCTTTTTTTCTTTAAAATTACATCAACAAAAGGAGAAAAATTTTGTTATGATAAGGAAGGGTGAGGAAAGGAGAGTTTACATATTGGGGTATATTGAAGAGTTACGAAAAGTCGTTGGTACAAGGCCGCTTATTCTAGTAGGATCAGCAATTATTATCTTAAATGATAATCAAGAAGTGTTGCTTCAATATCGTTCAGATACATATGATTGGGGTGTACCTGGTGGAGCGATGGAGCTAGGCGAAACGACAGAAGAAACTGCTCGCAGAGAACTGTTTGAAGAGACGGGACTAAATGCGAAAATTATGCAATTTATCGGGGTTCTTTCTGGAAAAGAAGTGTACTTCCAATATCCAAATGGAGATGAAATTTTTAATGTCATTCATCTGTATCAGGGGCATCATGTGAGTGGAGAATTAAGGCTTGACCATGAAGGATTACAGCTTCAATATTTTCCGGTGGATAAGTTACCGAATTTGAATAAAACAACAGAGAAGATTTTACAAAAATTCCTATATGCATTAACAGAATAGAAGGTTAATTCCTTCTATTTTTATTATATTAAATATTTTGATTTTTTAGTATGTTTATAGTATGATAGGTGTAGACATACATCTTATGGAATTTCACCTAAAAACTGACTAGGGTACATAAGAGAGGGGCAAGTGCAAAATGCATAATGTTGTTATTACAGCTGCAGTTCGTTCGCCAATTGGAACTTTTGGGGGAGCGCTAAAAAATGTAACGCCAGTAGAATTAGCTGTTCCTGTACTTCAGGAAGCTGTAAAACGAGGCGGGGTAGAACCACACGAAGTTGATGAAGTGATTTTAGGTCATTGTATTCAAAGAACTGATGAAGCAAATACGGCGAGAACGGCTGCATTAGCGGCAGGATTTCCTGACACAGTTACGGGCTATACAATCCAACGCCAATGTTCTTCAGGTATGCAAGCAATTATGTCGGCTGCAATGCAAATTCAATTAGGTGTAAGTGAAGTTGTTGTTGCAGGTGGAGTAGAAGCAATGAGTTCAAGCCCCTATGCATTGAAACAACACCGCTGGGGACAACGCCTACAACACGGAGAAATTCGTGATACGGTGTGGGAAGTGTTAGAAGATCCGATTCATCATATTATGATGGGGGAAACAGCGGAAAATTTAGTTGAACAATATGAAATTACAAGAGAGGAACAAGATGAAGTTGCGCTTCGCAGTCATACATTGGCACTGAAGGCAATCGAGTCTGGATACTTTGACGATCAAATTGTTCCTATTACAATAAAAGAACGTAGAAAAGAAGTAGTATTTTCGAAGGATGAACATCCACGTGCTGACATTACAGCGGAAAAATTAGCAGGGTTAAAACCAGCTTTCCGTAAAGATGGATCTGTAACGGCAGGGAATGCATCTGGTCTGAATGACGGTAGTGCGGTTCTAGTATTAATGAGCGAAGAAAAAGCGAAAGAAAAAGGCTTACAACCGTTAGCTAGAATTGTTGGCTATTCAGTAGCTGGAGTAGATCCAAAAATTATGGGTATTGGACCAGCACCAGCAATTCGTAAAGGATTAGAAAAAGTAGATTGGTCATTAGAAGATGCAGATTTACTTGAAATTAATGAAGCTTTCGCTGCACAATACTTAGCTGTAGAGAAAGAATTAGGTTTAGACCGTGAGAAAGTAAATGTAAACGGTAGTGGTGTAGGACTTGGGCACCCAATCGGTTGTACAGGAGCTCGTATCACTGTAAGTTTAATTCATGAATTGAAGAGACGCGGGTTAGAAAAAGGAATTGCCTCTCTATGCGTCGGCGGCGGTATTGGGGTAGCATTATTTATAGAAGCACTATAAAAAAGAAGCAGCAATCGCTGCTTCTTTTTTTACGAATCAAATAGATGATGGAATAATCGATCACGATTTTCAAAGAAAAGTTTCGTCGTTTGGTAATGCTCGGTTTCTTCTAATGTGGATTCGTGAATTCCTTCTTGTGTTAAAGAGTATATAGTGGATTCAGGATAAGCCATTAAAATAGGGGAATGCGTCGCGATAACAAATTGTGAACCTTGTTCCGCTAGCTCGTGCATTCGAATGAGCATAGAAAGTTGTCTCATCGGTGATAAAGCGGCCTCAGGCTCATCTAAAATATATAAACCTTGTCCTGAAAAACGATTCATAAATAAGGAGAAGAATGATTCACCGTGTGATTGTTCGTGTAGTGAAACGCCGCCGTAAGATTTTATAGCATCTATTTCATCTATATAAGAAGCAACGTTATAAAATGATTCAGCGCGAAGAAAGAAACCGTCGTTTGGTGTATTGAAACTTTTGGAAATTCGAAGGTATTCATGTAAAGATGAATGTGAATTGTTTGTACTAAAGCGGAAGTTTTTCGTTCCACCTTCTGCGTTAAAACCTAAAGCGATTGCAATCGCTTCGAGTAATGTTGATTTACCAGTTCCGTTTTCTCCAATAATGAATGTTACATTTGGATGGAAAGCTAGCGATTGTAATGTTCGGATAGCAGGCAGACAGTAAGGATATACGGAAAAACTAGGGATATTTTCTTTTTTTAATGTGACATTTTTTAAAAAGGGTACGTCAATCAATATATAAACCTCAATTCATAACGGATTTTGATTTTAAAAAGGCAGCAAATACAAGTGTAAGACAGCTTGCGGCTAGAATTGTATATTGAAGCGCGCCAAAAACGAGACCCTCCCAGCCGAAATCCATCCTCTTCCATATAAAAATGAAAAGAACGCTCATAAAGACAACGAGAGCGGGTGTATATTTTATAATCTTTAACTGCTTCCATAGAAAAAATCCAATGTATGTACTTAAAAACAAGGTAAACAGAGCAAGAAAAAAGACAAGTGTTAATGACACGAGACCCCCTCCTTGTTTTCTGAATATTTTATGTGGATTATAACATGTAAACTATCATATTCCAATGTGAAAATAAATATTGCGTCAAGATCAATTCTCTCGTTATGATAGATGGTATTCTATTGAAAATATGAAGAGGAGTTACAACATGCCATTTACATTTGCACATTCAGCAGCAATTCTTCCTTTTGCGAAAAAGCATTCTCAATATATTTCAGTAACGGTTCTTATATTAGGGAGTATGGCGCCTGAATTTGAATATTTTTTACACTTTAGACCGTATGGTGTTATTGGCCATACATGGCTTGGGTTTGTATATTTAAATTTACCGCTCGTATTTTTGTTAGCATACATATATCATTACATTTTAAAAAAGCCGTTTATAACGCATTTACCTAAACCATTTGCTAGCTACTATATATATGCAGTAGATGAAAGGTGGGGGCTTCATACATGGAAGGATTTCTTTGTATTTTGCTATTCCGCTTTATTTGGTATGCGTTTACTCATAACACGGGCTACTTCGTTATGAAAATACCATTTCTACAAGGAGAATTACATAGTATTCCAGTGTATAAATATATACAACACGGGAGTACATGTGTTGGTTTAGTATTACTATTATACGTACTATGGAAGTATAAAGATGAAACAGGGAAAGATATTATTATAGCTTCAGAAAAAAGGAAGTATTGGGTTTTGGCGATCATTGTGGCAACAATTACAGTTATCGTTCAGGCGTTCGTAAATCCCTATTTTCATATTTTCCAAATAGGGGGTATAATAGTATCTGGACTGACAAGTTCGTTTTGTGGACTTCTTATTGTTTCTATAGTTTACAAGGCTAGGGACTAATTTTATATTAATGAATGATAGTGTTAGGAGAATTAAATGATGAAAGCATGGAAAAGTATTTTTGTTTTATGTAGTTTTCTTCTTATGTTAAGTGGTTGCTTCCATCAAGAAGAAAAGAAAGTTGAACCGAAGAAGAAAGAATCTATTCCTGAGACGAAAGAATATGGTGGGCGTGAGTTGAAAAAAGTAGGACAAAAAGTTAAAGAAGCAGGATGGGGTACTTTTAAGTTAGAGCAGATTCATTCTGTGAATCAAACATTTGAAGTAGCACCAATGAAAATTCATGTACAAGAGGTGAAAGTAATCTCTTTATCACAGATGAGTGAAAAGGCAAAAAATACATTAAAAGTATATACGGCATTAACTCCTGAAGAAGTAAAGCGTAGATTAGGAGATAAAGTAAGTCAAGAAGATGCAGAATTATATGCATCGCTAAGTGGAACAGAGATTAGTGATACGATTCGTTATGTTGAAATTACATATAAGGTGGAAAATAGTGGGAATAAAAATATGCAATTTTTCTCTATGAATGATGTTGCGATTAACGATAAGCAACATTTTAAAGTATCGACTCAAAACTTTTTATATGACGAGGATACGCTAGTTGGTACGAAAAATGTATCAAGAGAAGACTATAAGCCTGGTGAAACAAGAGATGGTATTGTCGGTTTAATACTTGATGATGGAAAAGAAAAGGTAAAGGATATTAAGTTTACAACAGATGGTGTAGTGGCAGGAGATATAGAAACACAAGATGTTGTAAAAGAGCCACAAACTTTTAACATCTCACTTTCTGAGTAAAATATTTTTAAAAACATGTAAGAAAAAACAGTCAGCACTTAAAAAATTATGCTGACTGTTTTTTCTGTTCTTTTATGTATGAATCTACATTTTGAAAAGGTACCTTAATTTTAAACGCATCTTTTTGTTCATTAAATTGCTTTTCATTATAGGGGCCGAAACGTTTATTATGCTTTACGTCAATAATCCAATAATGCTCACTTTTTTTGTTTGTAATTGCAGCGTCAGGGTTATTTGGATCTGACTTTTCCTCGGTTTGTTTTGCAATAATGTATTTATCATCCCAAGCAATGTCTGTAATTTTTGCAGGAATGTATTGTGTGGCATATACAGCATCTTGCGATGGGAAAAGTTCAAATGCATTTCCAGAAGTACGTATGAGTTCGTATTCATCGTTAATCGTATAAGTTATATGATTTGTATTTCCAGCACAACCGGCTAATAGGAATGCGACGAATAGGATTATCCATTTTTTCAATATGGGAACCTCCTTTACAATGCTGTTGTAACACATTGTACAAGAAAAGTAAGAGAAACGCTAGTTTACAATGTTTTTTAGAAGTGGTACGATGAGACGGGTAAAGAAGGATATGAAGGAGTCGACATAAAAATGAAGTTAAAGATGCATCGTCCAGCGCTTGTAATGAATCGCATAGGTGCTTCCCTAATTGACATGTTTTTAATCTCGGTTATGTATGGTGCAGTAGTAGCTATTACGACCGGAAATTATAGTGCTATTTTTAATCGCTTTAATATTAGTTTTGGTGATTATAGATATGATCTTGCAGTAGTTTTTATATTAATGGCGATATATTTTATTTTGCTACCCTTTATTTGGAACGGTGTTACACTTGGTAAAAAGGTAACGAGAATAAAATTAATTTCATTGAAGAATGAAAAGTTAACATTACAAACATTAACGATACGATTTTTTGTATTGTTATTACCAAACATATTACTACTTGGAATTCCGATATTATGTAACGTATATATGATGTTATTCCGCAAAGATAATTGTGGTTTTCAGGATTTAATTACAAAAACGAAAGTAATAAGTCTTGTATAACAAAAAAGAGACCTTCTTAGTTTATATATAAACTAAGAAGGTCTTTCTTTATTATACAAATATATTTTAATGGATATATAATAAGGAAAAAGTTAATCCATATCATTTTTGAATTTAATAGATTGAAAATTAAGAAAATGTTATAATAATTGAAATAATATCTTTATATAATAAGGGGGAAATCGAAATGACTGGAGGTAGCGTAATCTTTTGGGGGATTTTAATTTTCATCGGTTTAGTTTTCGATCAGCGTAATAGTAAGAAAAAAGAAGGAGTAAAAGAGTAATCGCTTACATACGGATGGACAACTTTTCTTGCTTGCAGACTAATCTCATAAAGGAGTATACTGAATGACGGTAAGACTTATAGAAGGGGTAATGAAAATGAAGCTTGCAGGAAAAGTTGCCATCGTAACTGGCGGCGGCATCGGTATTGGACGTAATACAGCTCTTTTGTTGGCTAAACAAGGCGCAAAAGTAATTGTGACGGACATTGATCAAGAAAGTGGACAAGCAACAGTGGAGGAAATTACGAATCTAGGCGGAGAAGCACTTTTTGTATCCTATGATATGGGAAAGCAAGGAGATTGGCAACGCGTTATCAGTATTACTTTGAATGCATTCAGTCGCATTGATATGCTTTTTCAAAATGCTGGTTTATATAAAATAGATTCTATTTTTTCACGCCAACAAGAGAACGATTCCAATGTACTTTGTATTAATGACGTATGGATAGAGATAAAACAATTAACGTCATCTTTTATGAAACAGCAAGAAGAAGTGGTGCTAAGTGATTTACCGATATTCGGGATTATTAGCACGAAAGGACAATCATTTCATACAGTTGAAGCCCTAGTATAATAATGAAAACCGCCCTCAAAATATGTGGACGGTTTTTTTGTATGTTATATAGGAAAAACCTTTTTAACGAATACGTTGTTCAGTTTGACTGTCAAAGAAATGCGCTTTATTCATATCAAATGCTAGTTTAATTTGGTCACCAGGTGAAAATGTATGTCTTGCATCAACACGTGCTGCAAAATCTTGATCTCCAAGTTTCATATATAAAATAGATTCAGCACCTAGTAACTCAGCAACTTCGATTTTTGTTGTGAAGGAAGTAGATTGTGAAGCTTCTAAAAATAATAGTTCATCATGAATGTCTTCAGGACGAATACCTAAAACGATGTCCTTATTTACATAGCCTTGTTCACGTAACATCTTCATTTTTCCTTCAGTTACTTTGATTTTTAATGAATTATCTATAACGAAATCGGTTTCAGTTAATTTACCACGGAAGAAATTCATCGCTGGAGAGCCAATAAATCCACCAACGAAAATATTTTCAGGTGTTTCATATACTTCTTTTGGAGTTCCGATTTGTTGAATCTTTCCGTCTTTCATAACAACGAGACGTGAAGCCATTGTCATTGCTTCTGTTTGATCATGCGTTACGTAAATTGTTGTCGTTCCAAGACGATGGTGTAATTTAGAAATTTCTGAGCGCATTGCAACACGTAATTTAGCGTCTAAGTTGGATAAAGGCTCATCCATTAAGAAAACTTTCGCGTCTCGAACAATTGCTCTACCTAATGCAACACGTTGACGTTGTCCACCAGATAACGCTTTCGGTTTTCTATCTAAATATTGTTCCAGTCCTAAAATTTTTGCTGCATCTGTCACACGACGGTCAATTTCATCTTTTGGTATTTTTCTAAGTTTTAATCCAAATGCCATATTATCATACACACTCATATGTGGATATAAAGCATAGTTTTGGAAGACCATTGCGATATCGCGATCTTTTGGAGGGACCTCATTCATTAGCTTACCATCAATTGAAAACTCTCCTTTTGAAATATCTTCAAGTCCAGCTACCATTCGTAATGTTGTAGATTTTCCGCATCCAGAAGGACCGACAAATACGATAAACTCTTTATCTTGAATGTGTAAATTGAAGTCTGTTACAGCTGTTACGTTATTATCATATATTTTATAAATGTTTTCTAATTTCAGTTCTGCCATGGTATTTCCCCCTAGAAATAATTATGCAAACGTTTTCTTTGAGTTCATTATAAACTAATAGATTTAAAAAATAAACAAAAAAATAAAACGTTTTCATTTATTGGAGCAATATTAGTAATTTTCATATGTTTTCTTAGAAAAATAACAACAAAAGTTGTAAGCGCTATTTTAAATTAAGATAGAATCTGTTATCATTCATTAATGAAAACGTTTGCGCCTTAAAAAAGAGAAAATCGAATTATGAATGAAATGGGGTAGCATAATGGAAAAACAGTGGTGGAAAGAAAGTGTAGTATATCAAATTTATCCTCGTAGTTTTATGGATAGTAATGGTGATGGTATCGGGGATCTTCGTGGTATTATTTCAAAGTTAGACTACTTAAAAGAATTAGGAATTGATGTAATTTGGTTATCGCCAGTCTATGAATCGCCAAATGACGATAATGGTTATGATATAAGTGATTATTGTAAAATTATGAATGAGTTCGGAACAATGGAAGATTGGGATGAGCTATTACATGAAATGCATGAACGTAATATGAAACTTATGATGGACTTAGTTGTTAATCATACTTCTGATGAACATAATTGGTTTATTGAATCACGTAAATCAAAAGATAATAAATATAGAGATTACTATATATGGCGCCCTGGACAAGAAGGAAAAGAGCCGAATAACTGGGGAGCAGCCTTTAGTGGATCAGCATGGCAGTATGATGAAATGACAGATGAATATTATTTACATTTGTTTTCTAAAAAACAGCCAGATTTAAATTGGGATAATGAAAAGGTAAGACAAGATGTTTATGAAATGATGAAGTTTTGGTTAGAAAAAGGAATTGATGGCTTCCGCATGGATGTTATTAATTTTATTTCTAAAGAAGAGGGGTTACCGGCTGTTGAAACAGAAGAAGAGGGGTATGTTTCAGGTCATAAGCATTTTATGAACGGTCCAAACATTCATAAATACTTACATGAAATGAATGAAGAAGTATTGTCTCATTATGATATTATGACGGTTGGTGAAATGCCTGGTGTAACGACAGAAGAAGCGAAATTGTATACCGGGGAAGAACGAAAAGAACTGCAGATGGTATTCCAATTTGAACATATGGATTTAGATTCAGGAGAAGGCGGAAAATGGGATGTAAAACCATGTTCACTCCTTACTTTAAAAGAGAATTTAACGAAGTGGCAAAAAGCATTAGAGCATGCAGGATGGAATAGTCTATATTGGAATAACCATGATCAGCCTCGCGTTGTATCTCGTTTTGGTAATGATGGAATCTATCGTACTGAATCAGCAAAAATGTTAGCGACAGTTCTCCATATGATGAAGGGAACACCATATATTTATCAAGGAGAAGAAATCGGAATGACAAACGTTCGATTCGAATCTATTGATGAATATCGAGATATTGAAACATTAAATATGTATAAAGAAAAAGTGATAGACCATGGTGAAGATATAGAAAAAGTAATGGAATCTATTTATATAAAGGGTCGTGATAATGCTAGAACTCCGATGCAGTGGGATGATCAGAATCACGCTGGATTTACAACAAGTGAACCTTGGATTACTGTAAATCCTAACTATAAAGAGATTAATGTGAAACAAGCACTCCAAGACGAAGATTCAATTTTTTATTACTACAAAAAATTAATTGAGTTACGTAAAAATAATGAGATTATTGTGTATGGATCATATGATTTAATATTAGAGAATAACCCTTCTATTTTTGCATACGTAAGAACATATGGAGAAGAAAAACTTCTTGTCATTGCAAACTTTACTGCGGAAGAATGTGTATTTGAATTGCCTGAGGACATTAATTATAGTGAAGCAGAGTTATTTATACACAATTATGATCTAGAGAATGGATCGATAGATAACATGACATTACGTCCGTATGAAGCGATGGTATTCAAATTGAAATAAGAAAAAGCCTTATACCACTTGGTATAAGGCTTTTTTGATTACCATTTTAATATGGAGAATCCATATGGAGGAAGTGTAACTTGTAATACACTTGCTTCCGCTGAAAATTCTTCGTTTGTATAAATGTTAATGATTTTCTTTCCAGTAACATGGAGAGGGAGTGAAGCTGTAATGTCACTATTAGTCGGATTTAAAACGAAAAAGATCGTTTCATCTTCGTATGTTTTCGTATAAGAAATATAATTATGTTCATCATTTGCTTCGATAAATTGGAAAGTACCATGTCCTCCAAATGCTTTATATTGCTTCCGTAATGAAATTAATGTTTGTACATGTGTAAATAATAGATGATCTTGTTCTTTCGTATCCCAAACCATACATTTGCGACAAGCTGGATCCATACCGCCGTCCATGCCAATTTCGTCTCCATAATAAATACAAGGAGAGCCGATGAAAGAAAGATGGAATATATAAAGTAACTTTAACTTATTTTTATCTCCATTACATGTTGTCAATATTCTCGGTGTATCATGGCTGTCTAATAAATGAAATGCTGCTTCATTTACATTCATAGAGTAGGAATGTAGAGATTCTGTAATTTGTTTCATAAATTCATTTGCTTTAATGGAATTGTTAGCGAAGTAAGACAGTAGAGCATTTGTAACAGGATAGCTCATTACAGCATCAAATTGATCCCCTTGTAGCCATGGAAGTGCATCGTGCCAAATTTCGCCTAAAATATATACTTCAGGATTTAACGCCTTGATCTCACTCCGGAATTCTCTCCAAAAGCTATGGTCGACTTCATTTGCCACATCAAGGCGCCAACCGTCTATATTGAATTCTCTTACCCAATAACGTCCTACTTCAAGTAAGTATTCTTTTACATCCGGGTGTGCTGTATTTAATTTAGGCATATACGGTGTAAACGCGAAAGTATCATAATTCGGAAGTGGCTCAGTTCTAATTGGGAACTCATGAATATGGAACCACTCTTTATATGCTGACTGCTCACCGTTTTCTAGTACGTCTTGAAATTTATCGAAAAAGTATCCACTATGATTGAATACGGCATCGAGCATTACTTTTATACCGTGTGTATGACATGCCTGAACGAGTTCTTTGAAAGTTTCTTTTGTGCCAAATTGTGGGTCGATTTCCATGTAGTCGATTGTGTCATATTTATGGTTTGAATGTGCTTTGAAAATAGGTGTGAAATATATTCCGGAAATTCCAAGCTTAACAAGGTAATCAAGGTTTTGAATAATACCAGCAAAATCTCCTCCGAAAAAATTAGTTGGAGTTGGTTCAGCGCTGCCCCAAGGGAGGGCGTTTTCTGGATTTAGTGCAGGATCCCCATTTGCAAATCGTTCTGGGAAAATTTGATACCAAACAGTATCTTTAATCCAGGAAGGCGCTTTGAATACATCATTTGCATGAATAAATGGAAAACAGAAAAAGTTACCAACGTCATCGTTTGGAATGGTAGAAAAAAAGCCTCGCTCTGCATAAATAAGAGTGTCTGTATCATTTTTTAATTCGAATCCATAACGTAAGCGCTTAAATTTTGGCTCAATGGAAATGGACCAATAATCAAACAATGTAGTAGAACCAGTTTTTTTCATCGGTGTACTTGATGTAATCCATTTCCCGTCTTTCCATTCATAAGGATCACCGTAAATAAGAGTGGCGCTTTGAACATCGTCTTTTTTAGTACGTATTCGGATGTGAATCGTTTTTTCATCGTAAGCGTATGCATAATTATCTTTTGGCCTATGATAAATGGCTTCTTTAAGCATATAGAAAATCCCCCTTTAATATTTCCATACATATTGTTCCCTTACGTATAATAATAAAGCATATGTTGCAAACGATTGCTTTTTGCGTAGCTTTAATATTGCTTATAAGAGTAGTATTCATTTCATATAAAGTCAATGTATAAAGAGTATAGTAAATAATATTTTTAAATTAATATTTGCAAAATGAATAAAAGAATGTATAATGATAGACAAATAGCGCAAACGTTTTCATAGATTGAGATATTGTTTGCGCTTCTATTAAACCATTCAATGCAAACGTTTTCAATTATTAAAGTACATATACAATTTAGGGAGGTTTTTGGGATGAAGAAAGCATTATCATTATTAACGGTTTCAGCATTATCAATTGGTATGTTATCTGCATGTGGGCCGAAAGATTCGGGGAAAAAAGAGGAAAGTAAAGCGAAGAAGGACTATGATCTTCTTGTTTGGGAAGATGATAAAAAAGGCGTTGGTTTAGAACCAGCAGTAAAAAGCTTTGAGGAAAAATATAAAGTAAAAGTAAAAGTTGTTGAAATGCAAATGACAGATCAAGTGAAGAAGTTACGTCTTGATGGACCAGCGGGGACGGGACCAGATGTTGTAACATTACCACATGATCAAATTGGAAACGCAGTAACAGAAGGTTTACTTTCTGAAGTGAAAGCTGATGATGCTGTAAAGAGTAAATTTACTGATTCATCAATACAAGCACAGACATATAACGGAAAATTATATGGTTTACCAAAAGCAATTGAGACACCAATCTTTATTTACAATAAAAAATTAATGCCAAAAGCACCAGAAACGATGGACGAGCTGTTTAACTTCTCAAAAGAATTTACGAAGGATGGCAAGTACGGATTTTTAACATTAGGAGATAACTTCTACTTTGCTAATGCATTCATGGCAGGTATGGGTGGTTATGTGTTTGGTGAAAAAGATGGAAAGCCAAATGCAAGTGATGTTGGATTAAATAATAGCGGAGCAGTGCAAGGTGCTGAATATCTTCAAAAATGGTACAAAGAAAAGTTATTCCCGAAAGGTATTATTGGTGAATCTGGTGGACCTGCTGCTGATGGACTATTTAATGAAGGAAAAGCAGCATCTATTATGAATGGACCGTGGGCATTCCAAGCGATGGAAAAGAACGGAATTGATTATGGGGTTGCCCCAATGCCGAAATTACCAAATGGTCAGCCAATGAAAACTTTTGTTGGGGTTAAAGGATGGCATGTAACAAGTTTCTCTAAACAAAATGATTTAGCTACAAAGTTCACTGAATGGGTAACGAATGAAGAAAACGCAAAAATTCGATTTGAGAAAACAAAAGAAATTCCTCCAGTAAAAGCAGTAATGGAAGATCCAATTATTAAAGATAATGAAGCTGCAAAAGCAGTTGCGACACAATCTGAAAATGGAATTCCAATGCCGAACATTCCAGAAATGCAAGAAGTATGGAAACCAGCTGGAGATGCGCTTCAATTAGTTGTTACGGATAAAGAGGCACCAAAAGCAGCGCTTGATAATGCAGTGAAGCAAATTAAAGGTAATATTGAGGCAAATCATAGTAAGAAAAAATAAGGTGAAATTCGTGCCTCTAATATGAGGGGCACGAATTCTCTCCCAGAAAAAAGGGGGAAGGGACATGCAAACATCTATGGAACCAGCAAACGGCTTAAACGGTTCAAAGCATAGGAAAATGGCAACCATGTTATCTATCATTCCAGGCGTGGGCCAAATGTATAATAAACAATTTGTAAAAGGTCTTATTTTTCTAGTATTAACAGGTTCATTTATTGTAGCCTTTGCTGATTTATTAAATATGGGATTATGGGGAATTGTAACGCTTGGTACAGAAGTTCCACGTGACCATTCTGTCTTTCTATTAGTAGAAGGAATCTTAGCACTCATCGTCATCGTGTTTGGACTCGGAATATATGGATTTAATTTATATGATGCATACCAGAACGGGAAGAAACGTGATATAGGAACACCGTTAAACTCTGTAAAAGAGCAATACCGTAATTTACTAGATCAAGGTTTTCCATATTTAATGGTTTCACCGGGTTTTCTATTACTTATCTTTGTAGTTGTATTCCCAATCATTTTCGTAATTTTAATTGGATTTACGAACTATGATTTATATCATTCTCCTCCAGCTAAACTAGTAGATTGGGTAGGGTTTAAAAACTTTATTGATATCTTTACATTACCGATGTGGAGAGAGACGTTTTTAAGTGTATTTTCTTGGACTGTCATTTGGACATTCGTTGCAACGACATTACAAGTTGCACTTGGTATTTTCTTAGCGATTATCGTAAATCAGCCTGGTATTAAAGGGAAGGCAATTATTCGAACAATCTTCATTTTACCGTGGGCGGTCCCAGCATTCGTATCTATTCTTGTTTTCTCTGGTATGTTTAATGAGACATTTGGAGCAATTAACAATCAAGTATTGGCTTTATTCGGAATTGAAAAGATTGCTTGGATGACAGATCCATTTTGGGCGAAGGTAGCTTTAATTATGATTCAAACGTGGCTTGGATTCCCGTTCGTCTTTGCAATGACGACAGGTATATTGCAATCGATTCCAGGAGAATTATATGAAGCTGCTACAGTAGACGGAGCTACAGCTTGGCAACAGTTTCGTAAAATTACATTGCCACTTGTTCTATATGCAACAGCACCAATATTAATTACGCAATATACGTTTAACTTTAATAACTTTAGTATCATCTATCTATTTAACGGCGGAGGTCCTGCTGTCGCTGGACAAGACGCAGGTGGAACGGATATTTTAATTTCATGGATTTATAAGTTAACGATGACTTCAGCGCAGTACGGGAAAGCAGCAGCTCTTACAATGATCTTATCGTTAATCGTTATTACAGTTGCGTTATGGCAATTTAAGAGAACAAAATCATTCCAAGAAGAGGATATGATGTAAATGAATATTAAAAGACAAAAGATGTTACGTCTCTCATTAAGTTATCTCGTTATTTTCATAATGTGTGCCATCATTTTCTATCCGTTATTATGGATTATTGGCTCATCATTTAATCCGGGTGATAGTTTATCAGGATCAAGTATTATTCCGCAAAATGCAACGTTAGATCATTATCGTAAGTTATTAGATTTAGAGAATAGTAATTATTTACTATGGTATAAAAACACATTAAAAGTAAGTGTTTTAACGATGATTTTCTCAGTGTTAGCAATTAGCTTTACTGCTTATGCATTTTCAAGATACCGTTTTGTTGGAAGAAAAAATGGTTTATTAACATTTTTAATTCTGCAAATGATTCCAAACTTTGCAGCGTTAATCGCTCTATATGTATTAGCGCAGTTAACAGGATTAATTGATACGCACCTTGCATTAATTTTAATTTATGTAGGCGGGGCAATCCCAATGAATACATGGCTTATGAAGGGATATTTTGATACGATTCCGAAAGAATTGGATGAGTCAGCTCGTATGGATGGGGCAGGACATTTCCGTATTTTTTGGCAAATCATTATGCCACTTGCAAAGCCGATCGTAGCAGTTGTAGCGCTATTCACTTTCATCGGTCCATTTACAGATTTCATTTTAGCGAGTATTATTTTGCGCACACCAGAAAATTATACTTTAGCAGTTGGATTATATGAAATGGTAGCGAAGAAATTTGGTAATGAATTTACAACGTTTGCAGCGGGTTCAGTATTGATTGCAATCCCAATTTCAATTTTATTCCTATCACTACAAAAATACTTTATCTCTGGTTTAACTGCTGGGGGTACGAAAGGATGAAAAATGGGACATTATGTCCCATTTTTCTTTTCATCTCCCTATAAAAAAATTATAGGGAGATGAAAAGAGATTTGACATCACATATGAAAAGAAGTGAAATAAATAGTATATTATAGTATAGGAAAAAAGAGCTATATCCCTTACAATACATGGAGAGGGAGAATATGATAGGTTTTGCAAGATAGAATCAATGAAAGTTTATGACTTCTCCTATTACTTGCAACGGGTGCAAGATTAAAATATATAAAAAATGGCATAGAAGTGAAAGGAGGGGATTTTTATGACAGTTACAATTAAAGATGTGGCGAAGAAGGCGAATGTAGCACCATCTACCGTTTCTCGTGTAATTGCTGATAATCCAAGTATAAGTGAAAAAACAAAGCGTCGTGTTCGGAAAGTAATGAGTGAACTAGGGTATCATCCCAATTTAAACGCAAGAAATCTAGCTAATCAAACGACGAAAACACTTGGCCTTGTTATGCCAAGTTCTGCAAGTAAAGCTTTTCAAAATCCGTTTTTCCCAGAAGTTATAAGAGGGATTAGTTCATTTGCACATGTGGAAGGGTATGCACTGTATATGTCGACAGGTGAAACGGAAGATGAAATTTTTAATGGTGTTGTAAAGATGGTGCAGGGACGTCAAATTGGTGGTATTATTCTTTTATATTCAAGAGAGAATGATCGGATTATTCAATATTTGCATAAACAAAATTTCCCGTTTGTTTTAATTGGGAAACCATATGATCGAAAAGATGAAATTACATATGTAGATAATGACAATTATACAGCTGCAAGAGAAGTGGCAGAATATTTGATTTCATTAGGTCATAAACAAATTGCGTTCATCGGCGGTGGATCGGATTTACTTGTAACGAGAGATCGTTTGGCTGGTATGAGTGATGCTTTAAAATTAGCAGACATTGTATTACCAAAAGAGTATATTTTACATTTTGATTTTTCGAGGGAAAGTGGTCAACAAGCCGTGGAGGAATTAATGGGGCTGAAGCAACCGCCGACAGCAATTGTGGCAACGGATGATTTAATTGGACTTGGTGTGTTAAGTGCACTTTCTAAAAAAGGATTCGTTGTACCGAAGGATGTTTCTATTGTAAGCTTTAATAATGCTTTATTATCAGAAATTGCGAGTCCGCCACTTTCGACAGTTGATGTGAATATATACCAGCTAGGATATGAGGCAGCAAAAGCTTTAGTTGATAAAGTAGAGAATGCGGAGTCTACTGCAAAGTGTATCATTATTCCGCATAAATTACTGAAGCGTCAAACTTGCGATCATTATGCATAAAAAAAGCTAAGAGTTTAACTCTTAGCTTTTTGTTGTAGAAAGGTTTCTAAACGGTCACAGCCTTCTTTTAAGGTTTCAATACTATATGCATAGGACAAGCGAAGGTAGCCTTCACCATATTCAGAGAATGCTGTTCCGGGAACGACGGCAAGTCCAACTTCTTTGACAAGATCAAGTGCAAAATCAAATGATGAAGATGTTAAATGGCCAACATATGGGAATAAGTAAAATGCACCTGTTGGCTTTTCAACTGTTAAGCCCATTTGAATGAGTCTATTATATACGTAATCACGGCGTTTTTTGTATTGATGACGCATCATTTTTGGTGCATCTTTAGCAGCTGTTAATGCTTCAATTGCAGCATATTGAGCGATTGAAGTAGCGCACGTTACGTTGTATTGATGAACTTTTAATATATGTCCAGCTAAATAGCTTGGTGCAAATAATAGACCGATACGCCAGCCAGTCATAGAGTGAGATTTTGATAAACCGTTAATGACGATAGTCTTTTCACGCATTTCTGGGAAATGAGCGATAGATGTATGCGTTTGTTCATATACAAGTTCGCTATAAATTTCATCAGAAAGGACGAAAATGTTTTTATCTTTTAAAACATCTACAATATCTTGCAGTTCTTCTTTCGATAAAGTTACACCAGTTGGATTAGAAGGATACGGCAGTACGACGCATCTTGTTTTTTCAGTAATAGCACTTTCTAGTACTTCGGCTGTTAAACGGAAGCCAGTTTCACGAACATCGATAAAAATAGGTGTAGCGCCGCATAAGCGAATAATCGGTTCGTATCCTGGATAAATAGGGGCAGGTAAAATGACTTCTGTTCCTGGCTCTAAAATTGTTCGGAATGCAACATCAATTGCTTCACTGGCACCGATTGTAACGATGGTTTCGTTTTCAGGTGAATAATGTAAATCGTAGTTATCTTTTACAAAGTTACAAGCTGCCTCGCGCAATTCTAGTAAACCAGCGTTATGTGTATAGCTTGTATAATTTTCTGTAATAGCCCGTTTTGCCGCTTCTTTTACAAGAGAAGGTGTAGGAAAATCGGGTTGACCAATTGTTAAAGAGATAAGATTATCATAGTTTTGAATCATGTTAGAGAATTGGCGGATTCCAGAAATTTGGATGTCCTTCACTCTAGGGTTAATGAATTGTTCCATTGTATCTCCCTTTCTTCCGTTTGAAAATTAAGTTCATTTTATCACATTTTCTATGATTTCGCTTGCGTATATGTTATGTAGAAAAAGAGGGATAATAGAAAAAAAGCCGCTGTAAGCGACTTTTTAATATCCGTACTCCCAATCTATTTCATCTTCATTCCAAAGTACAGAGGATACTTTGCCAAGGTGAACAACTGATTCATTAACAGCACATGTGCAATTTTCTTCTCCTGTTTTGTGCTGTAATTCTTCATATACTGATTTTTCAACATTTTCTAGAACGACCAAATTTTCTTCTTTTAAAACAAGCGTAGTACCCGCCATATTTATCTTCCTCCTACTAAAATAATGATCACTTATTTGTAAACATAGATAGTATGGATTATATGCTGTATTTTGCTATAGTTGTCCGTCTCATGAAGTATTTTTTATTTTCTTTGTAATCCGTATTCATTGTATACTGCCGGGCAGAAATTTGGTACAGGGTTTACATTCATTTCGAAAATCTGTAACAATTATTATGTGTTGTTAACAAAGAATTAACAAATATGTTAAGAAAAATCAAAATTTTAAAACAAATAAACCCGTAAAATGATATAATCATATCAAAATACATATAGGGGATGAAAGGCTATGGAGCTGATCCGTGATCTAATGATCCAAATTGCCATCATTATTTTGCCGCTATTTTTATATGAAGCGATTCGTTTAAATCGTTATCAAGAAATGCCTCCAAAGCCTAACCGCTACTTTATTATGTTTTTATCCAGTATTACACTCGTTCTCTCCATGACATACTCTATTTGTTTTGGTGACGCTTGTGGGTATAACTTTCACCCAATCCCGATTGTTAGTGGTTTTCTATATGGTGGGATTGTTGGTTTAGTCCCGGCCGTTATTTTTGTTGCATATGAATGGGCGCTAAAGGGAATGAGCCTTCTTCCAATCATAGAAGTAATATTTCTATTGATAGTTCCATTATTTTTATCAAAGAAATGGTCTCTGTTTTCAAGGGAGAAGAAACTAATTTTTGCATTTATGATTTCATCATTGTACGTACTTGTTTCTTTAGTAATTGGCATGATTACCGTTCTGTTAGAAACGGGCTTTACACCGCATATTTCACACCTATATAGCGGATATATATTTGCTTCGCTTATTATGGTTATGACAATGGTATTTCAGGTGTACTTAACAGAATATTTAAATGAAAATGCAATACTACGTACAGAGATGCAAAAGTCAGAAAAGCTTAATATTGTAAGTGAGTTAGCAGCAAGTGTTGCACATGAGGTTCGAAACCCGCTCACTGTTGTTCGTGGTTTTATTCAATTGCTAGAAAGTACGGAAGATGTGAAGAATAAGGATTATATGCGTCTCGTATTAGCCGAATTGGACCGGGCAGAACAAATTATTTCAGATTATTTGAATTTAGCAAGGCCACAAATTGAGAAAAAGGAACACATTTGTCTATCAGCACAATTAATAGAAATGACTACACTTATGTCATCATTTGCAGCGATGCAAGGTGTATATTTGCAAGTTGAGATTTCTGAAAGCCTTTATACGATTGGTGATAAGACGAAATTAAAGCAAGCAATTATGAATGTTGTTAAAAATGGTATTGAAGCAATTCAAGGAAATAAAGGATATTTAAAAGTAACGGCTATTCAAAAAGATGAAACGATTGTAATAAGAGTTAAAGATAGTGGTGTTGGAATGACGAAAGAACAGTTAGTAAGGCTGGGACAACCGTATTATTCTTTAAAAGAAAAAGGAACAGGATTAGGACTTATGGTAACATTTAGTATTTTACAAGCGCATAATGGTACGCTGGAATATAAAAGCGAAAGTGGGAAAGGTACTGAAGCGATTATTATATTGCCAGCTGTAAGAAATAAGGAATAAAAGTTACCGTTGAAAGGTAACTTTTTATTTTATATTGTTTATTCATTTGTTTTTTCTTGTTTTGTTCGGCTAAATAAGCTTCTAAATGATTGCAAGAATCCTTGCTCTTTTGAGGCAGCAACCATTCTTTTTGTTTCTTGAATTTCCCGAATAACTTGCATAAGTTGTGCATCACGATTACTATCTTTGTTATAAATTTGATTTACGAGTTTATTCATTTTTTCTTCTTGCTTAGATTCTCGTTTATACATATGATTCATTAATAAGTCCATCTTTTCTTTCTGCAGGGCATCTGTTTGAGCAGCATGATCCACTAATTCTTGTAGCATTTTTTCTTGAGAGCCTTCTTTTACATAAACTTGTTGCATTAATTCATCTAGCTTTTCATCTTTTAAACGATTTTGGGTAATAAGGGTAGAATTTTGATGAATAATTGCTTCATTTAATTGAGCGAGCATTTCAAGTTTTAACATGAACTCCTCAAAGTTACGCCCATCTTCTTTTTCTTTTGGTTGTATTTCTTGCTTATCTTGTATAATTGGTACAGGTGGGGTCTCTTTTTCTTTTAAAATAATTGGTATCGTTTCTGAAATATCTTCTTGCAATGTAGCAGCTCTTTCATGTATAGATTTCAATAGTTTTAAATCATCCAGTTTATAAATACGGGCATCAGCTGTTTTGGAAATCATATAACCATGTTCCTCTAACAGTTGACTATATTTACGAACTATATGTTTTGGGATGCCTGTTTTATTCGTGACATCTTTCGTTTTATAGATAGCTTCCATGATATTTCCTCCCCAAAAAGTATCGTATATATCATTTCAATCTTTTATGAGGACTTCCTTTGAAAAAGAATGTCGGAAGGTTATTAGTTTTCTACAGCATTAGTGAAAAGGTGAAGAAAAATGAGAGTTTTTGGCGGAATGGCGGAGAAGAGCTAAAATAATGTCTGAAAACATATACAGGAGAAGTTTGTTATAATAACTGAGGAAAAGAAACTGGTAGAATCATGGAGGTATACATGAAGCAATTAAAAGGTATTATCATTTCAATTATTGCAATTCTTTCTATTTTAGTAGCGGTTTATGAAGTACTTGTTCCAGAGGAAACAAGTACCCAAAAAACAAATGCGTATGATCAAGTTCTAGAATTTCCGAAAGAGAGATATCCAGAAACCGGGAAACATATTACGGATGCGATAAAAGAAGGACATTCAGAAGTTTGTACAATTGACCGTGGTGGTGCTGCGGATAGAAGAAAATTATCGTTAGCTCCATACCCATCAAAAAAAGGGTATGATCGTGATGAATGGCCAATGGCGATGTGTAAAGAAGGCGGAAAAGGAGCACATATCGAATATATAAGTCCAGCAGATAACCGCGGAGCGGGGTCTTGGGTAGGGAATAAGCTAGATAAATACCCAGATGGTACGCGTGTGAAATTTGACGTAAAGTAGTAGTTGTATATTTCATAATGAAGGAGAAGGGGAACGATGGAGTTAACAATTTCGTATTCGCAATTAATGTTGATGAACTATGACGGTGAACAGCCTTACGTTGACTGGACGGATGAAGATTTTGAAAGAGGTTATGCGAAGGCGGATGGAACTGTTATTTTTGAAGCACTTTCTGATTATACTTGTGAAATAAAAGTAACTTGCGGGAAACATATTGAGAAAGAAGAAGTGGTTAGAACGGTTACAGTTCCTTTTACAGTTGAAAATGAATGTATCGTTGTAACGAGTATACTTTCAAATAAATTTCAAATCCCTATTCCAAATGGTGAGTATACAGTTGTCTTACAAGCAACTCCTCTTGAAGAACCGACGGATGATGAATTATATAAAATACAATACGAATTCTTTTTTGAAAGTAAAGAATAAAAATGGGTTATCCTTTTTGAGGATAACCCATTTTTGTTATGCGTTTGTTTTTAGTAGGGAACGAGCATCTTTCGCTGCTTGCACCATGTGCTCTAAAGCTGGAATAACTTCTTCTGTTCTTCTCGTTTTTAAACCACAATCAGGATTAATCCAGAAATATTTAGGGTCGCATACTTTTAAAGATTGTTCTACGATTTTATACATTTCATCTTTGCTCGGTACACGTGGGCTATGAATATCATATACACCTAGACCGATGCCTTTTTCATATGTTGTATGTTTTAATGTATCAATAAATTCTCCGTGACTTCTTGATGTTTCGATAGAAATGACATCTGCATCTAATGCGCGAATCGCGTCAACGATATCTTCGAAGTTACTGTAACACATATGAGTATGAATTTGTGTTTCGTTTGCTACAGAAGAAGTTGCTAAAAGGAAGGATTGTACTGCCCATGTAATATAAGCGTCCCAATCTTTTTCTTTTAGTGGCATACCTTCACGAAGTGCTGGCTCATCGACTTGAATTACTCGAATTCCGGAAGATTCAAGTAGTTCAATTTCGTGACGAAGAGCTAATGCAATTTGATACGAAACTTCTTTTCTTGGAATGTCATTTCGAACGAAGGACCAATTTAAAATCGTAACAGGACCAGTTAACATTCCTTTTACAACTTTCTCTGTTAAGCTTTGTGCATAAACTGTTTCCTTAATAGTCATGCCGTTAATAAAGGCCACATCACCATAAATAACAGGTGGTTTTACGCAACGGGAACCGTATGATTGTACCCAACCGTTTTTAGTAAATGAGAAACCAGCAAGGCGCTCACCAAAATATTCAACCATGTCAGTTCTTTCAAACTCGCCATGAACAAGAACATCAAGACCAATTTCTTCTTGGTAACGAATCCATTTTTCTGTCTCTTTTTCAATAAATTTTTCATATTGTTCGTTTGAAATAACGCCGTTACGCCATTCTTTTCGTGTTTGACGAACTTCAGTTGTTTGCGGGAAGCTACCGATAGTTGTCGTTGGTAACAGCGGTAACTCTAGGGCAACTTGTTGTAATTCATATCGTTTTTCAAATGGAAGAGGACGTGAAAAATCTTCTTCTTTTAGTGCTGTCCGTGCTGCTTTAACATCTTCTCGGTTACGTGCAGCAGATGAACGAATTGTATGATGTACATTGCGATACGCTTCTAGCTCTTTATTAATGCTTTCTGTACCTTGAGTCAGAGCGGAATGAATAAGAACTAACTCTTCTAATTTTTGATTTGCAAATGCTAACGCATCAAATAGCTCAGTCGATAAGTGAGTTTCTTCTGTTTTATCGATTGGTGTATGCAATAAGCTACAAGAAGGCTGAACAATGAAATCTTTCGTTTGGACTTGTTTTTGTAACGTTGTAAATAACGTAAGAACTTCATCAAGATCGGCTCTCCAAATGTTACGGCCATCTATACAACCAACAGCTAAAGTTTTATCAGCTGGGAATCCATATTTTGAAATAGCATTTAGATTTCCTTCTTTACCATGAATGAAATCTAATCCAATACCTGATACAGGGAATGTAATAATTTCTTCATAGTTTTCTTCTACACTATCAAAATATGTTTGTAAAAGAAGAGTCGCATTTGGAACTTCTTTACGAATAGCTTCATAAATTTCTTTTGCTTGTTGAATTTCTTCTTTCGTTAAAGAAGCGAAAATTGGTTCATCAACTTGAATGACTTGTGCACCAGCTGCATGTAGTTCTGAAAGTAGTTGTACGTAAGGTGCAACTAACTGTTTTAAAATAGTAGCAAATTGCTCTTGTGTATAGCCTTTAGCTAATTTCAAGAAGGTGTATGGTCCTAAAATAACAGGTTTTCCATCTACTCCTAATTCTTGTTTTACCTCTTCATATAAGCGAAGTGGACGATTATCTTTTAAAGAGATTTGTAATCCCTCTTCATATTCAGGAACGATATAATGATAGTTTGTATTAAACCATTTTGTCATTTCGGAAGCTACGTGATCTTTAGAGCCACGTGCCATTGCGAAATATACATCAAGATAAGATGTAAACTCAGAAAAACGTGATGGGATAAATCCTAGCATATAAGCAGTATCCAAAACGTGATCATAATATGTAAAGTCGCCAATTGGAATGAGTTCAATCCCTTTTTCTTGCTGTACTTTTACGTGTTGAAGGCGAATTTCTTTCATCGTTGTTAAAAATTGTTCTTCATCAATTTTATTGGACCAAAAAGCTTCCAGTGTTTTTTTCCACTCTCGTTGTAGTCCGATACGTGGATAACCTAAGTTACTTGTTTGAATTGCCATTTCAAATTCCTCCCTAATTGAAAGTAAGCATTTCCGTTTACTAGGAAATACCTATAACAAAAAGCACAAAGGCATAGAAAATAAGCCTTCCTTTTTGTTTTAACACCTCATCATCATCCGTGAATCTATCAGTGTTGTTAAAACAGGCAGGTCTCCTGACTTATGCTTCACATAATTTCTTTCACCTTCCCGTTTTCACAGTGGCACTAAAAAAGAAATCTCAGCATTTACAGTGGCGGGACCGTGTTGGAGTTTCACCAATCTTCCCTTTTAAACACGAAACGAAATGTTCGTGTACCTATTTTCCTTTTGAAAGGAAGTTAACAAGCAATATGATATTGAAACAAATTCTAACACAATTTTTGGAATTTTGTCTACTGTTTTAAAATAAGAAAATTCTAAAGTTTTTTATTTGTATTATTCTAATTTTTCTGGCTAATAAAGAGAGAGGAATTGGATTAAAATTATAAAGGAGCGTGTACTTGTACAGAGATAAGACGCTAGTTATGTTGTTTAATAATCGGTCCATATTATGGAATAAGGAAGGGGATTGGATGGTTCATTTCGAAATAGTAAGTTATCACAAAAAAAGAACAAGATTGCTGTATAAAGATGAATATACTAGGTTTATAGAAATGGGGAATTTCATTTGGAACAAAGTACACAAAATATTTATTCACCGCCAAAACATATAGTTTCAGCAGCGACAATTGTAATGAATGAACAAAAAGAAATCCTATTAATCAAGGGACCTAGAAGAGGGTGGGAAATGCCAGGTGGACAAGTTGAAGAAGGAGAGTCTTTGAAAGATGCTGCAATAAGGGAAACTAAAGAGGAAACAGGTATTGATATTGAGGTTTTAAAGTTTTGTGGAGTATTCCAAAATGTGAATCATTCAATATGCAATACGTTGTTTTTAGCTAGACCAGTTGGCGGTAAATTAACGACTACACCAGAAAGTTTGGAAGTAGGGTTCTATCCTATTGAGCAGGCATTAGAAATGGTGAATTTTATGAATTTCAGACAAAGAATTGAATACAGTTTGGATGAAAACCAACATCCTTTTTATATAGAATTTTAAGAAATAACTTTCCATTGTGGGACGTTAGTGATGAATAAATTTTAGATTTTTACAAGACTGTATTGTTATATTTTTGAGCACAGTGAAGTATCTTATATCGAAAATTAAACCTAACATATGATACCGTCGTCCTAAATTAGAACGACGGTATCATATGTTAGGTTTTAAAAATTAAATAACTTTATTGTCTTTTTACAGCTTTTTCTTTATCCTCATCT